>JANXWM010000555.1 GCA_025351145.1 Chitinophagaceae bacterium | reverse complement strand
AGAAGGCCCTGCTGGTGTGGGTAAAACAGAGATCGCCAAAGTAATGGCGAAAGCTTTGCAAACAGATTTAATAAGACTCCAATGTTATGAAGGCCTTGATGCAACACATGCATTATACGAATGGAATTACCAGCGCCAGTTGCTGCATTTAAAAATGGTGGAGCACAATGAACAAACTGTTGATGAAAAAGAGAAAACAATTTTCGGCGAAAATTTTTTAATGAAGCGGCCATTGCTGCAGGCTATAACACACGATAAAAAACCTGTGCTGCTGATTGATGAAGTGGACAGAAGTGATGAAGAATTTGAAAGTTTTTTATTAGAAGTATTAAGCGATTGGCAAATAACGATACCAGAGATTGGAACAATAAAAGCAACACATATTCCGCAGGTAATTTTAACAGGCAACAGAACACGTGAACTGAGCGAAGCCCTGCGCCGCCGCTGTTTATATCTCTACATTGATTATCCTGATTTTGAAAAAGAATGGATCATTGTAAAAAGCAAAGTTCCCGGTATTGATAATAAATTGGGCGAACAAATTTGCAGATTTATGGAGCAGTTACGGGTAATGAAATTAGAAAAAACGCCTGGCATTGCAGAAACACTTGACTGGGCGTTGGCTTTATCTGCTTTGCATATAGACCATCTTGATAAAACTATTATTGAACAAACACTTGGCGTAGTCATAAAAGACTGGCGGGATACAAGGCAGGTACAATTATCACTGAGTGAATTGATGGAGAAGACAAGGGTTATTTCTAAGATGGATAATTTATGATCACACGGCAAACATCTTTATCAAAAAACATTGTGCAGTTCTGCAGGTTTCTTCGAACGAAAGGTTTTGTGCTAAGTGCAGAAGAAGAAGCAACTGCATTGAACGTTTTGCAGTTGATAGATTACAGCAGCAAAGATGTTTTTCGGCTGGCATTGAAAGCGGTTAGCTGTAGAAGCAAAAACCAGTTAAACGAATTTGATGCGCTGTTTAATGAATACTGGAAAGAGATTGGCAGGGCGATTGATTCGAAAGTAAAAACGGAAACGAAACCTGTTTTAAAACCGGGCATGCAGGATGCATCGTTTAAAGCATTGAAGAGCTGGATGAATGGCAACAGGAATGATGAAGTGGAAGAAACTGCTTCGTACAGTATGAATGAAAGTTTATTGCAAAAAGATTTTTCGTCGGTGCCGGATGATGAACTGAATGAGTTGATGCGCAGTATAAAAAATTTATCGAAACGTTTGGCTGCGCACATTAACAGGCGCAATGAAAAAAGCGATAGAATAAACCTGCCCGACTTACGCAGAACACTGCGTAAGAATATGCGGCACGGCGGTGAGCTGCTTGAAATTGCCTTTAGAAAACCAAAAAAGAACCGCACAAAACTTGTAGTGATCTGTGATGTAAGTAAGTCTATGGATTTGTATGCAGCGTTTCTTTTACAGTTTATGTATGCGTTTCAACAGGTATATAAAAAGATAGAAACGTTTGCATTCAGCACTTCGCTGCAGCATGTTACTTCGCTGCTAAAACAAAATAATTTTAAAGAAGCCATGCAATTGATAAGCGCTGAAAACCGCCACTGGAGTGGCGGAACAAGGATTGGTGAATCGCTGCACAGCTTTGTAAACAATTATGCTAAAACAATTTTAGATAAACGTACCATCGTAATTATTTTAAGCGACGGATGGGATACAGGCAATATTTCTTTGCTGCAGCAAAGCATGGAAGCTATTCATGCAAGATCAAAAAAAATAATCTGGCTAAACCCGCTGGCTGGTTATAATTTTTACAGTCCGGCTGTTGCAGGCATGCAGGCTGCCATGCCATACATAGATATATTTGCGCCTGCGCATAATGCTGACAGCCTGCGCAGCTTGGGCAAGTGGCTATAAATTTCTTCACATGAAAAACAAAAAATCTATACGCATATATAAACAAAGTTTGCAAGGCAACACTGCCATAGAAGATAGTATTGCAACAGAAGCGCCGTTGCAAATTATTATTGCATATAATTATAAGGGCGAACGAAGAAAAGAAACATTGTCTGTAGCCATGCGTACACCTGGCGATGATTTTAATCTTGTTGCGGGATTTCTTTTTAATGAAGCCATTATTACAAAAGCAAATGATATTGTTTTAATGCGTTATGCAAGTGATGATGAAAGCAGTTTGCTTGTTGAATTAAGCGATGCTGTTGAAATAAATATTGATGAGAATAAAAGAAATTTCATCGCCAATTCGGCTTGTGGTTTTTGCGGAAGAGTGGATGAAGCTTCACAAAAAAATAATTTTATTCCTGCTGAAAATAATTTAAAAATTGAACCAGCAGTCATATATAAACTGCCTTCGTTATTGCAATCATCACAAAGCCTTTTTACTGAAACAGGTGGTGCGCATGCTGTTGCATTAGTAAATATTAATGGTGAATTGTTACATATTAGCGAAGACGTTGGCAGACACAATGCTATGGATAAACTGGTTGGTAAAATGCTTAAACAAAATGCGTTGCCATTAAGCGAATCAATTGTTCTGTTCAGTGGAAGACTTAGTTACGAACTCATCCAGAAATCACTGATGGCAGGCATTTCCATCGTTTGTGCTATAGGTGCACCTACAAGCCTTGCAATAGAACTTGCAGAAGATTACGGCCTAACCGTGATTGGCTTTTTGAAAAAAGAAAGCTTCAATATTTATTGCGGTGCAGAAAGAATTATTCAGTTGTAACTTGCAGTAAATCTCTTTATATGAAACTGCGATTTGAAAAAAATTCCATCCGTTTTCGTGTTCGTAAATCAGACCTTGAGCAACTGAACCATCAGGGTTATGTGCAAGAGTCTGTGCAGTTTCCCGGTGCAACTTTTATGTTCGAATTGCGTGTTTCCGGCGAAAGCGAACCTGCTGCCGCATTCGCTGCAAATTCAATCACAGCAAACATTCCCATGGGCATGGCAACAGAGTGGATCAATACGGAGGAAGTGGGCATTTATCATGTTCAGCATATCGGCGATAAAACATTAGAGATAACCATTGAAAAAGATTTTCCCTGCAAAGACCGACCCGAAGAAGACCGCAGCGATACCTTTGTTGAGCTTGCAGAGAACAGCGGGAAGAATGAAGTTTGTTGAGAAATTTTTGAGCCAGGCTGAAGTAATTCTATTGATCGTTCCTTGCGTCGCACTCTTGTACATTTGGAATATGTCTGAACGTGGAGTGAGAAGGATTATAACGATTAGACGGATTTAATGCAGGCGACTATCAAGATAAAAAATAATTTGAATCAATTCTTCTAATCCATACAATCTAAAAAAATCTTTCCAAATCTCCGTTCAGACAATTGCTCATACATATTCCGAACGTACAAGAGTGCGACGCAACAGACGATCACCAAAGAAATAAATGTTGGGCTAATAATTTTCTTTCTCTTAAATTTTCTTTCTTATTATTCTTTTACAATCCGCAGCTTTACTTAGCTTACGCAACAATTGTAAAACCGACACTTAAAGCCATTTGAAAATGAAAATCAGCAAACCTTTCTTTCATCAGTCTTTTGTTTTAATAAGTTCAGTGCTATTTGTATGCTTTATTATTTCCTGTAATAATCCTGAACCAAAGGCTGTAACAGATAATAAAACCGACAGCCTTACTGAAGAACAAAAACATCTTCCGGAAAATGCCTTGAAAGGGTTAACCATTGCAGATGGTCTGGAAGTGCATGCATTTGCAACAGAACCCATGCTAAAAAACCCAACAAATATTGATGTGGATGAACGCGGCCGTGTTTGGGTTTGTGAAGCATATAATTACAGGCCTGCAATAAACGGTAACCCCACCAATGCTTTGGGCGACCGCATTATGATTCTGGAAGATACAAACGGTGATGGAAAAGCCGATACTGCAAAAGTGTTTTACCAGGGACCAGAGCTAAATGCACCTCTTGGCATTTGTGTGCTGGGCAATAAAGTGATTGTATCGCAAAGCCCTTATGTGTGGGCGTTCTACGATGATAACGGCGATGATAAAGCTGACCGTAAAGAAGTCATGTTTAGTGGTATTCAGGGTGAGCAGCATGATCATGGTGTGCATGCTTTTACATTTGGGCCCGATGGGAAATTGTACTTTAACATGGGTAATGCAGGCGTTACTTTAAAAGATAAAAATGGCAAAGATGTACTCGATCAGGATGGCGATGTAATTGGTCCGAAAAAATATAAACAGGGCATGGTTTTTCGGTGCGATACTGATGGCTCGCATGTAGAATGTTTGGGCAATAATTTTCGTAATCCTTATGAGGTAGCGGTTGACAGTTATGGCACTTTATGGCAAAGTGATAATGATGATGATGGCAACCGCGGCACTCGCATTAACTATGTAATGCAGTATGGCAACTATGGCTATACAGATGAAATGACCGGCGCTGGCTGGCAGGCAAACCGCACCAACGTAGAAGACTCTGTTCCGCTGAAACACTGGCATATCAACGATCCGGGCGAAGTGCCCAACCTGTTGCAAACATTTGCAGGGTCGCCAACGGGTATGGTTATTTACGAAGGTTCATTATTGCCTGCAAAATTTTATGGACAAATGATTCATACCGATGCTGGCCCTAATGTAGTTCGTTCGTATCCTGTAAAGAAAAATGGAGCAGGTTATTCAGCGGAAACAATTAATATTTTAAAAGGAGATAAAGATCAATGGTTTCGCCCGGCCGATGTATGTGTAGCCCCCGATGGGTCATTGATTATTGCAGACTGGTACGACCCCGGAGTAGGCGGCCACCAGGCGGGTGATCAAACACGTGGGAGAATTTACCGTGTAGCTCCACCCGGTTCTACATATACTATTCCAAAAGAAGATT
>JANXWM010000458.1 GCA_025351145.1 Chitinophagaceae bacterium | reverse complement strand
CCTTTCTTATTTATTCAGGGTGAATACGAACACAACTGGATAGATTATACTACAAAACTCCAGAACGGAACAACTATAAAAAACAATTCAACCTCATCCAGCATTAGTGCAGTATAGAAATTAGTTTGGCCGATTATTCTTTGTGAATAGCCAATGCCTGCAAGAAAACTGGATGAGGTTGAATTGTTTTTTATAGTTGTTCCGTTCTGGAGTTTTGTAGTATAATCTATCCAGTTGTGTTCGTATTCACCCTGAATAAATAAGAAAGGCACCGGGTATATACGCATAAAAGGCCCGCCACCATAATTAAAAGCTTTCTGGCTGTTACCAAAATTATAATCGCCGCTTAAGCTGAAATAATTAATATTGAAACTGATGCCTGCATCAAGCCACTGCGCAATGCTGTAGCCTATTTCAGGATTAGCGCCAACATTAAAACTACCGCTTGAAAACCCTAGCGTTAAACCACTTCCAATAAAAATATTTTCTTTTTTAAAACCTTTGTTGCCTTCATCGGAAGTGTAAGTAGCAGGTGCCGAATTTCTCTGCGCAAAAACATTGCTTATAGAAATTACCGCCACCAAAGCCATTATCATTTTCTTAGTCATGCTGCTTAATTTGCACAAACCTAAGGATAATGTTCAGTGGATTTTTTTCAGCGTATTTAAAATATTGTTAGTATCAGCTTACAAAGCCGGGTAATCTTTTTATCTGTTATCTATTCTTCACAATCCATTCTGCAAAAACGGCTGTAAAGTTTTTCGTAAATAGGTACAATATTGTGTATGTCGAAGTTTAGTGCCTGTTCATAAGCTCCCTGCTTTAATTCTGCAAGTAATTCTTCATTACTTAACAGGTCAATAGCATATCTGCTCATAGCCTGCACATCGCCAAGGTTGGCAGTATAACCTGTTTTGCCATGAATATTTATTTCAGGCAAGCCGCCGGTATTGGTACTTATTACAGGCACTTTTGCCGCCATTGCTTCCAGGGCCGCGAGTCCAAAACTTTCATATTCTGAAGGCAGTAAAAACAAATCGCTTACTAATAGTATTTCTTCAATCTGCTCCTGTTTGCCTACGAAGCGTACATCCTCATGCACACCCAGTTCTTTTGCAAGTTCTTCCATTGCGGGCCGCTCCGGGCCATCACCGATCATTAACAATTTTGCAGGCATTTCTTTTCTTACGCCGGCGAAAATTTTAACCACATCGTTTACACGTTTTATTTTCCTGAAGTTGGAAGCATGCACTAATATCTTTTCTCCCTTTGGTGCAATTACCTGGCGAAATGCATCAATCGGTTTTTTGCTGAAACGTTTTACATCAACAAAGTTGTAGATCACTTCAATCTCTTTGGTAATCTTAAACGATTTAAAAGTTTCTTCCCTCAGGTTATTCGATACGGCTGTTATGGCATCGCTTTCATTGATCGAAAAAGTAACAACAGGCTCGTAAGTTTTATCCTTGCCCACAAGTGTAATATCTGTACCGTGCAGTGTGGTAATAAATGGAATGGTTCTGCCGCTTTTCTTTACAATCTGTTTTGCCATATACGCTGCCGATGCATGCGGAATAGCATAATGCACGTGCAGCAAATCGAGATCGTGGTTATTAATTACATCAACCATGGTACTTGCCAGCGCTATTTCGTAAGGCGGATAATCGAACAGCGGGTAAGTTGGCACCCGCACTTCGTGATAATAAATATTTGCATTAAAAACATTCAGCCTTACAGGTTGCTGGTAAGTAATAAAATGAACGCTGTGGCCCTTATCTGCCAAAGCTTTTCCCAGTTCAGTTGCAAGTACACCACTACCGCCAAAAGTTGGATAGCAAACAATCCCTATACGCATGCCAAAATATTTTAGAACGGCAAAGTAACAATCATTTTTTCATTAGGTTGCACCATTTATCCAATCCCGAAAAGAGGCAACATTTTATTAACCTTGCCGTATGTTTTAAAAGGTTTTAGAAATTATTATTAGCCGTGCTTCAATTCGCTGTGGCATCGCCTCTTGCGTCGCACTCTTGTGCGTTCGGAACATTAGTGAACAGTGAACAACGAACGGTGAACAATACGAACAAAACTATTTGCCTATTGCCTTTTTGCCTTGTTGCCTTGTATTCTTCAGTACAAGAGTGCGACGCAACAGAAGCCTCATAGCAGCAATTCAGTTTGGTTCAAAATAAAAATAACTGATACTTTCGCATACTATTAATTTCAGCATTATGATAAAAAGGATTCTTTTGCTTGCGTGTATTGCGCCCACATTTTTATTTGCACAAACCAGCGATTCTGCATTTATAAAAATGATCTCTGATAATATTATGGTAAGCCGTGCCTCGTACAACAACCTGCACACACTTACCAAAAACATTGGCGGCCGTTTAGCAGGTTCACCACAAATGGTAATGGCAGAAAACTGGGGCTACAAAGCCTTGCAGGATGCGGGTGCAGATAAAGTAACCCTGCAGGAATGTATGGTGCCGCATTGGGTGCGTGGCGGTAAAGACAAAGCCAGCGTTACCTATAAAACCGCTGCAGGTAAAACCGAAACCATGCAGTTAAATGTGCTTGCCCTTGGCAATTCTGACGGCAGCGGACCCAAAGGAGTAAAAGCGCCGTTAATGCGTGTTGCCAATTTTGATGAACTGGAGAAAAGAAAAGACGAAGTAAAAGGAAAAATTGTTTTTTATAATGTGCCTTTTGAAGAAACGTTTATTCAAACATTCCAGGCTTACGGCAAGAATGTTATTTATCGTGGTATTGGCGCAAGCCGTGCTGCAAAATACGGAGCCGTTGCTGTGCTGGTGCGTTCCATGACGCATGCAATGGATAACAACCCGCATACAGGTGCTATGCGGTATTTAGACAGTATTCCGCATATACCTGCTGCTGCTGTTGGTTTAAGGGATGTTGAAAAATTAGACACCCTTTTTGATAATAACGTGGCGCTCACAGCTCAACTTTTTACTTACGGCAAAATGCTACCCGATACGATTGGCCATAATGTAATTGGTGAATTGAAAGGCACAGAATTCCCTGATGAAATAATCACCGTTGGCGGCCATCTCGATAGCTGGGATGTAGCTGAAGGCGCACACGACGATGGGGCAGGAGTGGTACAAACCATTGAAGTGCTTCGTGCCTTTAAGGCCCTGGGTTTTCAGCCAAAACATACCATACGTTTTGTACTGTTTGCCAATGAAGAAAATGCAACAAACGGCGGTAAAAAATATGCGGCCGAAGCAAAAGCAAAAAATGAGAAACACATCTTCGCGTTAGAAAGCGATGCCGGTGGTTTTACCCCGCGTGGTTTTGGATTTGAAGTAAAGCCTGAAACATGGCAAAAGCTTGAATCGTGGAAAAAATTATTTTCTCCTTATGGTGGCGATACATTTACACCCGGTGGCGACGGTGCTGATATTGGCTATCTTAAAGAGGCCTTTGGTACACCAATGGCCGGCCTTGAGCCCGATACACAACGCTACTTCGATGTGCACCATGCAGTAACAGATGTTTTTGAAGCAGTAAGCATCCGCGAGTTAAAGCTGGGCGCGGTTAATATGGCGGCATTATTATACCTTGTAGATAAATACGGTTTGTAAAACTATTTTGTATGAAGAAGATAATTACGCTAACTGTAGCTTCAATAGTAATAATTTTTTCGCTTTGGTTTTGGTGGGGTCATTATTATACCTACAGCGAAGGCAACCGTTCAGGTTTACTTCAAAAGTTTTCTCATAAAGGAGATTTTTTTAAAACCTACGAAGGTGAACTTGTGTTGAACAGTTTGGTAATTAATAGTGTATCGCCCGTTGGGTCGGAAAAATTTTATTTTTCAGTTGAGGATGACACGCTTGGTCAAAAAATGCTTAACATGGAAGGCCAGCGCGTCATATTACATTATAACCAAAAAAAGGGAACATTGCCATGGCGGGGAGATTCAGAATACATTGTTGACGGCGTTAAATTAAGTCAGTAATTATTTTTTGAGCCGCACTGCAAATCTTTGTGAAGCTTTACTTGCGTCGCACACTTGTACTGCATCAATGTTATTGAGCAGTAAACAGCCACCCCGTAAATCAATTAAAACTTTAGTAAGTAATCGTTAAATATACTGTAAGAAAAGATGTTAATAAGGTAACTTAGATTTATGCCATACTATCTTTGCCTTAGATACTTTATTAACCATGAACGACCTTGACGGTTATTATAAAAAATCCCTTTTGTATACGTTTATTTTCCTTAGTTTCTTTTTTACCGGTTGCGCAAACAATCACGCAAAGACAGTTGCATTAAGTAATAAAATAGCTGTAGATACCCCCGTTGTTGTAAAGGTTTCTCCGGGCATCCCTATTACTTACGACAGTACCAAACGATATATTTACATAACGCTGGATGATGGCCCGCAAAACGGCACTATGACCTGCTTTCATGTGTTAAGCAAACTACAGGCAAAAGCAAGTTTTTTTATGATAGGCACCCAGGTTGATACTGAAAAGCAAAGAAAAAAACTTGACAGCATTCGCAACAGTTACCCATTGTTTTTACTAGCAAACCATAGCTATACCCACGCAAATTATAATCACTATAAAGCCTTTTACAGCAATACAGATTCTGCTGTACGCGATATTAATAAAGCTCAGTCAGGTATGAAGGTGCCTTTAAAAATTATGCGTACACCGGGCAACAATTCATGGGGAATTAACGGCCGTGTCAGGGCTCCGGCCCTAACAAAAGAACTCACTCATGCGCTCGATTCAATTGGCTATAAAGTGGTTGGTTGGGATGTAGAATGGCAGTTTAAAAATGCAGGCGGTTGCAGGCCCGTAGAAAGCACCGAAAACATGGTACGGCAGGTAGAAGCGATGTTTAACAGCAAGAATGCCTTTGTGCACAATCATGTTGTGCTGCTTGCACACGACCGCATGTTTCAAAAAGACCAGTATGCAGATTCGCTCAGTAAATTCATCGAAACCCTGCAAAAAGACCCGCGCAATGTTTTTGAAACAATAGATCATTACCCCGGAATCCAAAATAATAAATAACAATTTTTAAAATCAGTTTTACCCTATTTTTGTTTCATTAAAATTAAAAAACTATGGCACTTTTCGAATCAGGTAACCCTACTTTATCACAAAAGATTTTCAGCAGGTCTGTTGACGATAGTTCCCTCGAAACCATGACGGTTCGCGGCACTATTAATAAGTTTGGTTTTATGATGTTTATGGTAATTGGCGGGGCAGCTTATACCTGGCGTCTTTTTTATCAGGGCGCACCCGATACCATGAATATTTTTATGATGGTGGGCATTTTCGGTGGCCTCATTTGCGCAATAGCAATTACATTCAAACCCACCTGGGCACCTTACCTTGCACCCGCTTATGGTTTGCTCGAAGGCTTCTTTCTTGGCGGCATTTCCGCTATTATGAACCAGGCTTTCGCAACCAAATATCCGGGTCTTGTAATGCAGGCAGTAGGCTTAACTTTTGGTGTGGCAATAGCCATGTTCCTCTTGTATAACTTCAGAATAATTAAGGCTACTGAAAAGTTTAAGAGTATTATTATTTCTGCAACCATGGGTATTTTTGTTTTTTATTTAATATCAATGGTGGTTAGGATGTTTGGTGTTGATA
>JANXWM010000481.1 GCA_025351145.1 Chitinophagaceae bacterium | reverse complement strand
CTTGCGTTGCACTCTTGTACGTTCGGATTATTGCTGAACAACGCAAGCCGACAATCGTAAATCGCCGGTTGAACCGATTATACATGCGACTCCCGATTGCCGATTTATGTTACTGCAGTACAAGAGTGCGACGCAACAGGCGATGCTATGAAATACTACAGTCTGTAACAAAATTATTTAACCACAACATTTACAGTTGTTGCAGCTAAACCCGGAGAAGTTGCAGTTAATTTTATATTGCCGGTTTTACCTTTTGATTGTATTACAGCCAAACACAATCCGTTGAAAGCCTTACGTTCACTGGCTTTGAACGATTCCATACTTGTCTGGCTGCCATTATCAACGCCTGCAATAAAGCCTTCGCCAGATATTTTAAACTGAACATTGTTATCCGCATCCGGCACAAGATTGCCATCTTTATCAACGATCTTCACGGTAATAAATGAAAGGTCTTTTCCATCTGCTTTTATGGTTTTTCTGTCTGCACTTAAAATAATCGTTGCAGGTGCGCCGGCAGTTTTTATTTCTTTGGTCAATACAACTTTTCCATCTTTTCTTGAAATTGCTTTGAGTGTGCCGGGCTCATATACAAGACGCCACATTACATGCAGGTCATCGCCTGTTTTCTTTTTTACACCAAGTGATTTGCCGTTTAGAAAAAGTTCCACTTCATCTGCATGATTGTAATATGCCCAAACATCAATCGTTTGCCCGGGTTTCCAGTTCCAGTGCGGAAAAATATGCAGTACATCTTTACCAGTAAATAAACTTTGATACAAATAATACGTATCCTTTGGAAAGCCAGCAAGGTCTACGATTCCGAAGTATGAACTGCGTGCAGGCCATGGATAAGGCGTAGGCTCACCGATATAATCGAAGCATGTCCATATAAACATGCCGCTTGCAAAATCGTATTTCAATAATTCCTTCAAAGTTTCTTCATGTGTAGAGCCCCATGGTGCGGAACAGTTTTCGTAAGCTGAACAGGTAAGATCAGCATTAGCACCCACAACAGGTTTATCCCAGCGGGAAGGCCAGCGGCGAATACTATCTGAAGGCATATCATAGTGGCCTCTTGTTTGCAATGCAGAAACTGTTTCGGTGCCTATAAATTTTTTACCAGGGAAATTCTTTGGAAAATCTTTATATGCTTTATGATTATAGTTAAATCCCACAAGATCCAATGCACCTGATTTGTAAATTTCGTTGCCGGGCCATGGATTGTTTAATGCAGAAGTAATAGGCCTTGTTGTATCCAGTGAATGAATGATAGAAGCAAGTTCTCTTGCAATACTTCTCCCCGAAGTATCTTCATTATTTTTTCCGGCCCATTGTTCAGGAATTTCGTTACCTATACTCCAGATAAAAACAGATGGGTGATTACGGTCCCTTAATACCTGGTCTTCCAAATCTTTTTTATGCCATTCATCCCAATACAAATGATAATCGTAAGGGTTTTTTTGTTTCTTCCACATGTCAAATGCTTCGTCCATTACAATGAAACCCATTTTATCACAAAGGTCTAAAAGCTCCGGTGCAGGCGGGTTGTGCGATGTGCGGATACCATTAATACCCATTCCTTTTAAAATTTCCAACTGTCTTTGCAATGCTCTTGTATTGATAGCAGTACCCAGGCAGCCAAGATCGTGATGATCGCAAACGCCAATTATTTTTAGCGGTTTACCATTCAGTGAAAAACCTTTGTCTGCATCAAAATTAAAATAGCGTATGCCGAAGGTTGTGGTGTATTCATCTACAACTTTTCCATTGCTGGTTACTTGTGTTACTGCTTTGTAGAGATAGGGATTTTCGATTGACCAGAGATGAGGATTTGATATTACAAAAGTTTCACTTGCTGCTAAATTATTCAATGATGATAATTCGGAGTTTCTCCTTGTTACCGGAGATTTTGAAATTAAATTAAACTTATTATCATAAATATGGGTACTAAAACTTACCTGGTTATTTTTATTAGCATTATTCTTTACGGTTACATTTATATTAACAGTCGCGGACTCATTACTTACCTGCGGCGTGGTTACATAAGTTCCCCAATGATCCACAAAAACATCATTGGTGGTTACCAGCCATACATTCCTGTAGATACCTGAACCGCTGTACCAGCGTGAGTTTGGCTGCGGTTCATTGTTTACTTTTACAGCAATTACATTCTTCTCTGCTCCATATTTTAAATAAGGTGTAAGATCATAACGAAAAGAAATATAACCATTAGGCCGCACACCTAAAGAATGACCATTTATAAACACTTCGCTGTTCATATACACGCCATCAAAATCAATGAATACATTTTTTACTTTTGAAGAAGCAGGAACAGTAAAAGTTTTTCTGTACCAGCCTGTACCGCCACGTAAAGCTCCGCCGCCATTACCTGTGGGGCTGGTTGAATCGAAAGGCAGTTCAATACTCCAGTCGTGTGGAAGATTTAAGCTTTGCCATGTTACATCATTAAAGGCAATGTTTTTGGCGGCATCATTTTTCCCTAAATAAAATTTCCAGTTGTTGTCAAAATCCTCTGTTGTACGGGCAGCAGTTTGCGCATAAGAACTTACAGAAAGCAGTGATGCGGTCAGAAACATTGAGAAAATTTTATTCATACTAATCATTGTTAAATAATTATAATCAAAAGTGATGTTTAACTGTACAATTCGCATGTTTTAAAGCTTAACCAATAAACTGATACTTTTTATAAACCTGGTGCACCATGCTGAGATATAATATAGACGTACAAGAGTGCGACGCAAGTAAAGCTTCATGCTTATTCTTTTGTTTGGCCCAAAAGAATTTTTAGTTTCAAATATTTCCTTTTTTCATTTCGCCCAATGCATAATCTACTGCCCTTGCAGTTAATGCCATATAAGTGAGCGATGGGTTTTGGCATGCACTTGATACCATGGCAGCTCCATCGGTTACGAATACATTTTGCGCATCCCAAACCTGGTTGTGAGCATTAAGCACAGAGGTTTTGGCATCGTTGCCCATGCGCGCCGTACCCATTTCATGAATGCCCTGCCCGATGGCATAATCTTTATCCCAGGTAGTGATATTTTTTACACCTGCCATCTCGAACATGGCAACGATTTCTTTGATGATATCCTTGCGCATCTTCAGTTCATTTTCTTTAAGCCCCGCATCCATAGAAAGCACAGGTAAACCCCATTTATCTTTCATGTTTTTATCAAGGGTAATTTTATTATCGTGATAAGGCAGTATCTCGCCAAAGCCCGTGGCACCAATACTCCAGGCACCTGGCTCCGTTAAAGCTTCTTTAAAATCTCCGCCAATATTCAGCTCGGCAATATCACGGCTCCACCCCTGGCGGCTGGCGCTTCCCTGGTAACCATAACCACGCAGAAAATCCCTTTTATCGCCAAACAAATTTGCGAAGCGCGGAATATAAAAACCATTGGCCCTGCGGCCAAAATAATAGCTGTCTCCGTAGCCTTCAAAAGTTCCCTGTGCGCCCAGCATATAATGATGGTCCATAATGTTATGACCAAGCTCGCCACTGCTGCTGCCGAGGCCGTTTGGCCAAATTTCTGTTGCTGAATTCATCAGCACCCAGGCACTGTTTAAGGCAGATGCGTTTAAGAAAACAATCTTTGAATAGAACTCATAGGTTTTGTTTGTTTCAGCATCCAGCACTTCAACACCTGTTGCTTTTTTCGTGTCTTTATCGTAAAGGATTTTTGTGACGATGCTCCATGGCCTCACCGTTAAATTGCCTGTTGCAACTGCCGCTGGCAGCGTAGAAGATTGAGTGCTGAAATAACCACCAAAAGGGCAGCCTTCCCAGCAACGGTTCCTGAACTGGCACTTGGTCCTTCCTGGAATGGCTTCTGTAAGATTAGCCACACGGCCAATGAACATGTGGCGCTGGCCTTTATAAAATGTTTTTATTCTCGAGGCCACATCTTTCTCCACACAATTCAAATCCATCGGTGGTAAAAAATGCCCATCGGGTAATTGCGGCAATCCTTCTTTTGAACCACTGATGCCTGCAAATTTTTCTACATATTCGTACCACTTTTCCATCTCCTTGTAACGGATGGGCCAGTCAATGGCAATGCCGTCTTTTGCATTGGCTTCAAAGTCAAGATCGCTCCAGCGGTAGCTTTGCCTGCCCCATAAAATGGAACGGCCACCCAATTGGTAACTACGCCACCATGCAAATGGTTTTTGCTGCACATAAGGCGATTCTTTTTCATTAACCCAATAATCCTGTATGGCTTCCTGCGCGGCAGTGCCATACATGGCCCAGTCCCTCGATATTACAGGGTTGTCTTTTTTATACTGAGCGGTTGCCCTGCCGCGGTGCGTAAAATCCCATGGGTCTTTACCGGCCGTTGCATAATCTTTTATATGTTCAAAGTTGCGGCCACGTTCCAGCATCAACACTTTCAAACCTTTTTCGGTTAATTCTTTTGCAGCCCATCCACCGCTTATGCCGGAGCCAATTACAATGGCATCGTACGTATTTTGCGCTGCAGCTTTGTTGTTTACATTTAATGAATCACCAGGCATCGTTAAGCGTTTTAGTGTGTGGATATAAAAATGAAAGTTACTTTTTCTTCACAGAACCATCATAAAATTCAGGGTCTTTCCTGCTCACCCATTTTATAAATTTGGCAACCTCTTCATGTTCGCGGATGCGCTCTATGGTATGATAATAATTTTTCTGTTCCGTCTCTGTAAAAACAGCATGCACTTTATTCTGGCAAATCTTATGCATCACTATGGTTGGCGTATCCCTGCCGCCTTTGCTCGGTGGTAAAAGATGGTGGCGCACTGTGGGTTCTGCAAGTTCACGGTTGCACAAAGGGCAGTTATTCAATTCAGTCATTTCAGCCATGTATAAAAATTATATGGCTTCAAATGTAAGCATTCAAAAACGGTGATTACGGTAGATTTTTTTATGAACCGGGCTTAAGTATTTCAATGAAGCATCGTTGCGTCGCACTCTTGTACGTTCAGATCATGCCTGAACAAATACAAAAGCCCACTGCAGTAAATTAATCTTTGCTTAATCAAAAAGAGTAACCAACTTCCAGCCCAAATGAGTATGCATTAAAGCTTGGCGACTTTGAATCATTAATCAACGGGCCCTGTATTTGAGAAAGTGAATACCGATACACGGGTGCACCAAAATGCTGTTATTTCCTAATGGAAATTTGCCGTAGAATCCGCCTATTAAAGTAAACTGGCTTTTCAACAACTCTTTTCCGTCTTTTGAACTAAAGGTTTCCCATTGCGGCAGGATACCTGCATCAACAGTTAGTTGAATTTTTTTCTTATTGAGCAAATATCTTTCAATTGAAACAGGGACACCTGCATAATAACCGGTCTTACGGTATTTATAATTTAGTGGCCCGTCTGCAGGGCCGGAAGTTATACCTTCAGCTATAAATCCTTTTTCATCCATTTCAATGCCGGTATTCAGTCTCCAGTTTTTTGAAAGGTAAAAAGATACCAACGCCTGAAAAGATAAGCCTGTAGCAGCTTTTTCATCCAGGCTGTAAAGCCCCCAACCCGGGTTGAGATTATAAACATGTTGCTGGCTTGTTTTAGTAGTATAAACAGGCCCGGCTAATAAACGAAAACTTGCTTTTTTACCGGTTTGTGCAACAGCAGATAATGTAAACAGAATTGTTGTGGCGAAAATCAATATTCTTTTCATACCGGCCTGACAAACATTTAAAGAGAACCGTTGCATAGTAATTTTTATACTGCATCGTTCGGCACATTTTCAATTTACTAATGTGCATACACAAGCTCAATTAATAACAAGCCGTACAAGAGTGCGACGCAACGATGCTTAATTGAAATACTTCAGACCGGCTCATAAAAAATACTGAACAAAATTTTATTTTTTATCAACTATAACACATACTGCACCAAATGCAGGTACGGTAACTTTTATGCCACCTGTTGTAACAGCTGACTTTGCTTTTAGTGTTGCATAATTAGCCGGGCCACCGGCATCACCTGCCGGGCCGCTGCCATTTACTAAAACTTTTCTTGAGAACTGCCCGTTATCGGTGCTGCCTTCGAGGCTGTACCAGTAATAGCGGCTGCCTGTAAGAAAGTTTTTCATTTTTACTTCTGCATCAAGCGGCGCACCGGAAGTATTTACCAATGTTACACTTGCCTGGCCCGATGTATAAGTAGAGGCATAAGCCTTTATATTGCTGCTGCCTGTGCTTGCAGTGTTTACAAGCCTGTCGCCCAAACACTGCTGAAAAAAATACATATAATAAAACGAAGGGCGTGGGTTCCATTTGCTTACACCGGGTTCGTCGCCTGCGCTAAAGAGGCCGTGGTCGTTGCCATTGCTCCATCCGTTCATAATGTCCCAGCGTGCAGCCATACCGTATTTATTTTTTATTGCTTCGCCCAGAACAAGCACAGCAAAAGTGCCACTGGTATTAGATACCTGCTGCTTAGAATCCTGCGCCCACATATTCCATTCGTCCATAACAATTGGCTTAACAGCAGCGCCATTTGTTTGTAATGCCTGCGTTACAAAACCCATCATTTGGCCGGGTACTGTATAAGCACTTG
>JANXWM010000457.1 GCA_025351145.1 Chitinophagaceae bacterium | reverse complement strand
CGTCGCACACTTGTACGGTTGGATTATAACTGAGCTTTTACCAAAGCGAAGATTGAAGTGAAAAGGTTCGTGAGGACACGAACCAGTGCGAAGTCAAACCCCATGTTGTACGCATACCCTATCTTCTCCGTCCTCTATAATGTGGGTCTGGTCGTGGTCGTAGGGTGGTTGTGGTGCGTAGGGCAAGGCAGGCTCTTGGGCAGGTTGGCTACTGTGCGGTGGGTTTGTGGTTTGTGTGCCTGACCATGTGCCTGACTTGCTGCGTGGGCTTAGTAAGTAATTGTCAACCCTGCACCTAAACCCATGTCGCTGTCATAGTGTGATGATATAGAAATATATTTTGTCGCAATGTATCTAAGTCCAACAGTGTATTCTTTGTCGGTGTTTAACATCCAGCTAAAACGTAAACGTGGTGTTACAGGAATATCTTCTCTTGATAACTGAAAACGAAATTTTCCATCGCCGTCAACTCTAAAATCGGCAACTGTAAGTGTCGGCAATGTATATGCAATACCAGCAACTATTGTATTTCTGTTATTCTTATTGCTTTTTTGTCCAAACATATTTTTTTCATCTGCATTGCTTCCAAAAATATTTCTTGGACTATGGCTGAAGTCAAAAATATTTTTTTGTGGCACACCTTCTACTTTATAGTGATAGTCAAAACCAATGTATGGATAAAGCCATTGCATTTTACCTAAGTATCTTCCAAACATGGTTTCACTTTCATAACCATGTTCATCGTGATAACCCAAATGCCAAAGCGTACTTAGTTTCCATCTTGTATTTGCAAACATGGCTTCACCATCACTGCCGTTCGTTTCTATTCCTGCTCTTGCCATAAAATGAAACATTCTGTCATCTGAAAACAATTTTCGTTGTGCAAATTTTGGGTCGGGCAAATTTGGTGCAGAAGCACTGTCAACATTGGAGTAACTAAACACTCTGCCCATGCCGCTCATCATGTGATACAAAATATGACAATGAAAAAACCAGTCGCCGCTTGTGTTTGCGGCAAATTCTATGGTATCTCTTTCCATTGGCATTATGTCTAAAACATTTTTTAGTGGTGCATAGTCGCCTTGCCCATTCAATACTCTAAAATCGTGTCCATGCAAGTGCATGGGATGGCGCATCATACTGTTGTTGTATAAAACTATTCTTACATTTTCTCCTTTCTTAATTAAAATTTTATCGCTTTCAGAAACTGGTTTATTATCCAGTGTCCACACATATCTGTTCATGTTTCCAGTTAAATTAAAATTCAAAATTTTTATTGCTCCGTCAGGCAAAGTTGTTTTATTGGTGGCACGAAGCATTGAATAATTTAATGTAGTTATATCTGAGTTTTCATTTGACATATTCATCGCATCCAGGTTGTGTATATCATTATCCGGCTTTTTATTTTTTATTTTTTCTTCACCTGATATTTCAGGATACATCACAGCGTTCATATCCATTGTTTGATTGCTCATTTGCATATCACCCATTGATGCAGGGTTAAGGTCGCCATTCATTTTCATCATAAGGTTCATCATCTTCATTCCTTCAAAATATTTTAGTGTTGGTAATTTTTGTGCAGACATTTTCATTCCGCTGCCAAGCCATAGCGATGCTGACTTTGTGCGGTCTTCGGGTGTTACTAGAAATTCGTAACTCATATTGTCGGGGATTGTTACAACAGCATCGTAGGTTTCGGACACTGCTATAATCAACCTGTCAACTTCTATTGGTTCTACATCGTTGCCATCATTGGCAACCACAGTAATTTTTCCCCCTGAATATGTAAGCCAGAAATAACTCGATGCCCCTGCGTTTGAAATTCGGAGACGAACTTTATCACCTGCTTTAAATTGTGGTTGTTCGTTTTGATTTTTTCCATTTACCAAAAACTGATTATATGCCATATCGCTTACATCCATTGCATTCATACGCTTCCATTCATTAGTAAGTTTTGTTTTTAAGTTACCGCTTGCAATAGCTTCGCTGTATGATTGTGTTGTACCTTTTTTAATAGCAAACCAATCGGTTTGATTGTGCAGGCTGCGGTCAATTTCTTCAGGTTTCATATCTGCCCAATCACTAATCACAACAGGGATTGTGGGCAAATCATCAATGCCTTGTCTGAAAGTTGTGTCGCTGTTTCGCTTGTTAAAAATCATTGCACCATACATGCCTATTTGCTCCTGTAATCCTGAATGGCTGTGATACCAGTGTGTACCGGTTTGAATAATCGGAAATTTATAAACATAAGTTGAATGTGGTTTAATGGGCATTTGAGTAAGATAAGGTACGCCATCTTCTTTGTTGGGAACAAACACACCATGCCAATGCAATGCAGTTTCTTCATTCATTTCATTATGCACATAAATTTCTGCTGTGTCACCTTCTGTAAAAGTGAGTGTAGGCATTGGTATTTGCCCGTTTACTGCAATGGCATGTTTTGCTTTTCCAGTAAAATTTACAGTCGTGTCCTTCACATATAAATCGTAGCGAACAGTTTTTGCAGGCGCATCAGGAATTACCTTTTTTACCGTTTCTGTTTTTATTACAGGCATATTTATGTTGCTCATAGTGTCGCTCATCTGCATTTCATTCATCTTCATTGCATCTTTTGCTGGCATTTGCACCGTGTCTTTTTTTACAGGCTGCTGTTTGGTTTCTACATTTTTTATCACAACAGTTTTTTTATACAAATCCATGCCGCATATAGGGCATTTCCCAGGTTTGTCTTTTCTTACTTCGGGGTTCATTACACAGGTGTAGTAACTAATGGTCTTGGGTTTCACTGTATCTGTTTTATTCATGTTCATGCCTTTCATATCCTGTGCATGTGCTAAGGAATAAATGGAAAGCATGAATAAGATTGCAATTATCTTTTTCATCATTCAATATTTTATTTACAACAATCTTTTTTGCGAATGAAGATTGCTTTAAAAATTTTTACGAGTATGTCTTTTAGTTTATTCATTTAATAATTTTCAGAGAGGCTGTCTGCTTTGCTTTGCAGCCAATTGAGTAAAACATTTTTTTCAGCTGCGGATAATCTTGCTTTCTGGTGCATCATTTTGTAAGATGTGATTGGCATTTCATCATCTTTAATCTGATTGAAAATTTCTTTCAACTTACTTATTTGTTTTCTTGAACTTAAATTTCCGAACTCACTCATGTTTAGTTTTTCTTTTCCGCTTTTTATATGACTTGCCATTAACCAAGCAATAGGTTGAATATTTGCATACCACGGATAGTTTGTGTTGTTGCTGTGGCAATCGTAACAAGCGTTTTGCAAAACCTGTTGAACCTGCTGCGGTGGTTTATACAATACAATAAAATCAGTTGGCAATACCTGCACACTTTTGTTGTGTGCAGGTTGTATAAATTGAATTGCCACAAAAACAATAAACAATGCAAACAGTATTTTCTTTTTGCGGCTCATGTTATTGTTTTATTTCTTCCTTTACAGAGCCACATGTAGGCATGGCTTTACCGAGATATGGATTTTTAATGTCTTTCATTTCGCTAATCCATACTGCTCCCTTGCCTTCATTTGCCATTGGACAAAAATCTTTGTATAGTGTTTGTCCGCCGTTGCCGAAAGTTTTTATTAAATCTGCCATGTCTTTACTGAGCATTACAAAATGCTCCCGCTGATGTTTTATGTTGCCGCCGTTTGCGCCAATGTGTTCAGCATGTTCTTTTGCATCGTCGGCAATATCAGAAAAGGATTTTGTTTTATCTGCAGATAAAGTTTTCACATCAAAGTTTTCAAATGCCGCCTGCAATGTTTTTCCTGCTGCGGCTGCATCGCTTGAATTGTCTTTTGTAAAAGCATTTTTAAGTTGCAGGTAAGCGTCAATTATATTTTTAACTGAAACGTTTGCCGTTGCTGTATTTGCAGGTGTTGTGTCTGCAACTTGTTTTACTGCAGTTGTTTCCGCATTTGCATTTTGATTGTTTGTTGTGCTTGTGTTATTACTGCCGCAGGCAGTTAATGCAATTGCTGTAAAGGCAGTTAAGCCTAAAAATATTTTTTTCATTTTTATTTTTTTTTGAATGATTAATTTTTTCTGTTTCTTTTTTTATGATATGCAGGTTGGCAAATTTTGCCAAAAACTCCCGCAATTTTTCTGTACACAAAGGCTTGTCAGTTTCTATCTCCAATAAGCCATTGGCAGAAATACGAATACTTTTAAAATGCCCTTCGTCCTGCAAGGCAAACATAATTTTGCTTGCGTACACGGTATCAAGGTCTCTGTAAATTTTAAATTTTTGAAGCATGATTGAATGCCAATAATTGATTTGAGTTTTGAAAATACAAATGCAGGCATGAATATTTTATTCATGCTGCTAATTCAAAACATGAAATCAAATAAGGAAACTTTGAATGGCTATGCGTATGTCCGATATTGGAGGGTGATAACTTCGGACAAAGTGTTTGATGCTCGGTACTTGCTGCTGCCAATACGAAACATCAGCATTATAAAAAGATGCGATAAATGCAGTTGCAAATATTGGGTTGATAAGTTTATCGGCTTGTGGAACTGCTTTATCTGTTTGGGCTAATTGAATAACTTTTTGATTGCAGCAATTTTCAACAGGAGTAAAAGAAATCTGATTATTGTCTGTTGTTATTTCTTCTTCATGATGATGCCCTGATGCGCTTGCAATGTTTTTTTCTTCTTCGTGGTGATGCTTGTTAAAGCCCATGTCAATTCCAACAGAACATGCAAAGCCAATTACAATGTTTAATGAAAACACCGTTAGAAGAAATGCTGCTTTTAGTTGTATGGACTTGTTATGTTTCACCAGTGCAAACTTACGGGAAATAATTTTATACGGTTTGTTAAGTGTCGCACCGCAGACTGTCTGCCGTGTGTTGGCGATTGCAGCTCTTTTGCAAGGTTGGCTCTGTGCAAGGGTTTTGTGTGCCTTGCAAATGTGCTGCAATGTGGGGTTGCCCATGAAAGACTTTGCAGTAAATGTCCTGTCACTTGAGGTGAACGGAATGTCGTTTTAGGGTTGCCTACAACGTTAAAGCATTTGTGAAGGCATGGAATTTTGCGCTCCGTCAGCCTGGTACAAATGCCCAATTGAAAAACTGAAGTTGAAGATATTACAAATGTTCAATAGCGAAATGTCGGCTTGTACAAAAGTTGATAAGAATTACTGCTGCAAAAGTGCTGTTGGTCAAGCCATGCTTTTACAAATGCACTTGTTGTATGCTGTGTCTTTCGTCTCAATGTTTTAATAAGTCTAAAACTTTTTGTGCGGTCTCCTTTTTGTCAAATTCAAGTAAGTAAATTGTCCAAATACCTTTTTTGAAATAAATGCGTCTTGTCCAATCATACTTAAGTCTTGTATAGAAAAGCAAACGAAAATCAGGAAGACTATTAAAACTATAAGTTGTGTCAATCCTGAGTAGATTGGTGAAAAGCCATCGTTGCAAAATGAAGTTTGGTATGATGGAAAGCGTCCTTTGTTGTAAGTCTATAATCATTGTCTTATTTATTCCTTGCATTCTCCAAAAACCATAAACAGAAATCCATAAAAGGACAAGTCCGATTTCAAGATTGTGTTGTCCACGACTATATGTCACAATGAGTAAGATTGAAAGTGCAATACCAATCACACTTAAGAAAATCCAGAAGCTATTTTTGTCTGTCTTAATTATTAGTTTGTCAGATTGCAAGTCTGCCTCAATTGGTTCTTTTGAGTTATCAATTACGTCAGTAAGTTCTTGTAAAGTTTGATGTGTCATGGCATAGCATACAACTCACTAATATACGCAAGTCTAATTTTCTGTTCTTATTAAATCTTCTTTATTAATGTGTTATCCATACAGCAATATTTTATACGAAAGTTTCAAACTTTCGCTTTTTGTATTGTCGCTAACCAACAATTGAAAATACCAAGTTTCTATAATCTTTTTTACATATTATTTTTATGCCGTTGGTCGCCTGACTAAACAACGATTCGCTACAATCTACGCACCGGTAAAAGCTCAATAAAGAAGCCGAACGTACAAGAGTGCGACGCAAGGATGATGCTACGAAATACTTTAGCCCGGCTCAAAAAAATTAGATTAACAATTAGAAAAGATAGCGGGATTACTCTGCCATAATTTCCCTTATTGTTTCGGCAATATCTTCTGCATTCGGCTTGCTGAAATAATCGCCATCGCTGCCGTAAGCGGGCCTATGCGCTTTGCCTGTAATGGTTCGTGGCGCTACATCGAGCCAGCGGTAACCGCCCTGCTCTTCCATAACTTTATTGTACATGTAAGCGGCTGCACCACCTGGAACATCTTCGTCTACAAAAACGATCCTGTTTGTCTTTTTTAGTGAGCGCAGAATAATATGGTGAATATCGAAAGGCAGGAGGGTTTGCACATCTACAATTTCGCAACTGATGCCTTCTGCTTCGAGGCGCATAGTTGCATCTTGTATAATGCGGAGCGTAGAGCCATAGGATACAATGGTAACATCTGTTCCTTCTTTTATTATTTCGGGTACGCCAAGCGGAACCGTCATTTCTAATAGATTGGAAGGCAGTTTTTCTTTTAACCGATAACCATTTAAACACTCAATTACAATAGCAGGTTCTATGCTTTTTAAAATGGTATTGTACATGCCGGCCGCCTGAACCATATTTCTTGGTACACAAACATGAATGCCCCGTAATGAGTTTATGATCATTCCCATTGGCGAGCCACTATGCCAGATGCCTTCCAGTCTATGGCCTCTTGTGCGGATGATTAACGGGCAATGCTGCATGCCTTTTGTGCGGTACTGAAGCGTAGCTACATCATCGGTTAATGGCTGCAGGGCATAAACGAGGTAATCTAAATATTGTATTTCAGCAATTGGCCTGAGGCCACGCATGCCCAGTCCAATTCCCTGCCCTATGATGGTTAGTTCGCGGATGCCGGTATCGAATATTCTGTTCTCGCCGTACTTTTCCTGAAGGCCGGCAAAGCCCTGGTTTACATCGCCAATAAACCCTACATCTTCTCCAAAAGCAACCACAGTAGGGTTTGTTGCAAATACCCGGTCGAAATATTTATTTAAAATTTCATAGCCATTAATAATGGGTGCATTGGCAGAGATTACTGGCTGTACTTCTTCTACTTTTAATGCACTTCCAGGGCCTTCGTTGTACAGCCAGGAATTATACAATGAGGTGTTTAATTCTTTAAGACCTTTATAATGCGCTTTCAACTGGGCTGCAAAGGGTGAATTGCCCGCAGCATCAATGGCAACAGAAAGGCTGCGCATAATATCGCGGCGCAATGGCTCCCTGTTTGTTTCAAGCTCTTTGGCAATTTTCTGTAGGTTGCTGTAGCGGTCAATGTCGTTTACGACCGTAGATCTGATGATTTTTACAGCCTCGGTTGCCTGCTCTTTTATTGGTGCGGAGTATTCTTCCCAAGCCCTGTTCCTGCTTTGTTTTACTGCTTCTTTTATACCTTCCTCAATCGCTAAAAGTTCATCGTGCGTGGCTATACCATTTTCTATAACCCACTGCCGCATTTTTCTAATGCAATCCCACTCTTTTTCCCATTCCAGGCGTTCGGCACTTTTGTAACGTTCATGACTGCCCGATGTGGAATGGCCCTGAGGCTGTGTTATTTCTTCCACATGAAAAACAGCAGGCACATGTGTATCCCTGATTTTTCGAAGGCCTTCTTCAAACACTTCGCACATACCGGCATAATCCCATCCTTTTACGTTGTATATATCAATACCATTGGTATCAGCCTTTTTCTGAAAACCTTTTAGTGCAGCAGAAATAGAGCCTTTGGTTGTTTGATATTTTTTAGGAACTGAGATACCATAACCATCGTCCCAAACAAAAACGGCAAGGGGTACCTGGAGCACACCGGCGGCATTAATGGTTTCCCAAAAATGCCCTTCAGAAGTGGAAGCATCGCCTATGGTGCAGAAGCAGACCTCGTTTCCATTATCGGAGAGGTCTTTTAAGTTTTTTATGCTTTCACTATTACGGAATAATTTAGAAGCAAGCGCCAAACCAAGACTGCGTGGTATTTGAGAAGCCGTGGGTGCCATATCCGCTGCAATGTTTTTTTGATTTGCCATTGCGGTTACCTTGCCATCCTCATCAAAATTGCGTGTGGCAAAATGATTGCTCATTTGCCGGCCAGCGCTAAATGGATCATGAGCAGCATCCGGGTCTGCATACAATTGGGCAAAAAATTGCTGTACCGTAGCAATGCCTGACGCAAAAATAAAAGTCTGATCGCGGTAATAGCCAGAGCGCCAGTCACCTGCTTTAAAAAATTTGGCCATGGCTACCTGTGCCAGTTCTTTGCCGTCGCCAAAAATGCCAAACTTTGCTTTGCCGGTAAGTACTTCCCGGCGACCCAGTAAACTGGCCTCGCGGCTTTCCAGGATAATGCGGTAATCTTTTAAAACCTCATTGCGGAAATCATTGTATGAAAGCATGCTTTCATTTTGCTGGCTGATGGTAGTACTGGTTTCCATTAAACAAAAGTACCAATTACATTTATCAGCAGAAAATTAACCATAACAATTATGTAACACAGTTTTTGCACATTACCGGAGGCAATAATTAATTGAGTTTTTGCACTGTGCCCAGTAATGTACAGAAAGCACAAGAGTGCGACGCAAGAAAAGCTTAACAGCATTGATGCAGCCGGGCTAATAAATCAGTAAAATTTAGCCAACTGCAAATAGCTTAATTAATTTTTTAATGAAGAATTACCATTTTAAAGATTTTCAAAAAAAAGAATTCTATACTTTTACAAAGAAAAATTTATAACCAATGAAGAAAATATTATTCTTTGCGCTTGCTTGCTTTGCGTTATCAGCAGTAAAAGCACAAACTGCAACCGTGCCACCGGTTCAGCAAAACGATATTACAAAGTTTGTTGAGTTTAAAGACCTTGATCATGATTTTGGCAAAATACCATTTGGCAAAGCTGCTGAATATGAACTGTCTATGACAAACATTTCGAAAAATTCCATTAAAATTGAAAATGTACAGGTTGGTTGTGGTTGCACAACCCCTAAATGGAGTGCAGGCCCTTATGCTGCGGGAGAAACATTTAAAATTGGTATTGGTTTCAATGGAGCCACTGACGGGGAATTTCATAAAGTGGTTACTGTTTTCTTTTCTGGCGGCTTAACCCAGGTAATCAAATTCCATGGCCAAACATATAAAACTCCGGAAAATGCCGCACCTGGAAATTCTACTATTGAAAAAATGAAACCCGGCACAAACAATTAATTTAAAAAACAATCAATTATGAAAAAGTTATTAGCAGCCTTAGCCTTTATCGCAGTACTTCCGGTGTTTGCTCAAACAGCGACTTCACCGGTTGAGTTTAAGACAATGAAATATTCATTCGGGAAAGTTGAACAGGGTAAGCCAGTTACTACCGAATTCAGCTTTACTAATAATTCTGATAAGCCTGTTATTATCGAAACAGCAACAGCTGGTTGCGGTTGTACTAAGCCAGAATATCCCGAAGCCCCGGTTTTAAAAGGTAAATCTGCAATCATCAAGGTTACTTACAATGCGGCAAACACCGGTACTTTTACCAAAACGGTTACTGTAAAATTTGCAAATATTGCAGAGCCAGTGGTATTAACCATCGAAGGTGAAGTAATAAAGAAGGACTAAAACAGTTTAAAAAATATTCCAATAAAAGGTCATGCTATCATGGCCTTTTTTAATTTTATGTACCCGGCAAAAGTTTTTCATAGCATCACCTCTTGCGTCGCACCCTTGTACTTTGAAATCATTATTCAGCTTTTTCTAACAGCCAATACAGGCGCACGAAAAAAACATCCATGTCCCAAATTCAGCGCAGCACCCTACATTTGTAAAAAATAAAAATATGGCGGAACTTCAACCAAATAATCAGCTAAATATAGAGATCAGCGAAGAAATGGCCGATGGCAGTTATGCCAACCTTGCCATAATTACCCACAGCCATGCAGAGTTTGTAATAGATTTTGTAAACGTAATGCCCGGCACGCCAAAAAGCAAAGTAAAGGCAAGGATCATTTTTACGCCCATGCATGCCAAACGTTTTATGCGTGCCATGCAGGAAAATATAGAACGCTACGAAGTTGCCAATGGTAAAATACAAGACCTTGAACAAATAGAAATACCCATGAATTTCGGCGGCCCAACCGCACAGGCTTAAAAAATTTGTAGTTTTCAGTTAATGTTGCTTCGCAAATAAGTTTACAGGAAGCTTTCATTTAAGAACTATATACGTGGCTGTTTTATTAACTTAACTTACACCAAACGATTTTTTAAAAAAATTCCAATGGTAAAAAAGTTGCTTGCTTTTACGATAATCCTATTTGTAATTACATCTTTTGCTATTGCTCAAAATATAATTCCTGAAAAGGACTGGAAGCTTGCCGTGCAATTATGGACTTTCAACTCATCTTCGTTTTATACAGCCATTAAAAAAACAGACAGTTGTAAAATAAAATATGTAGAAGCTTTTCCCGGCCAGCCCCTGCAAGATGGCTCTCCCGCTGAATTTGGTCCATCAATGACGGTGGATGAAAGAAAAGCCTTAAATGATTTTTTGCATAAAAAGGGCATTACCATTATTGGGCTTGGTGTTGTAACAGCCCGTTCTGCAAAAGACTGGAAAGCCTATTTCGAGTTTGCAGCAGATATGAAAATCCCCATCATTACAGCAGAACCTGAACGCAACCAACTCAACGATGTTAACCGCCTTGCCGCTACTTATGGTATTAAAGTTGCCATTCACGATCATCCCATTCCAGATTTATACTGGCATCCGGATTCTGTTCTGCTTGCATTAAAAGGCCACCCGAATATTGGTGTATGTGCGGACATTGGCCATTGGGTACGCAATGGCTTAAACGTTGTGGATTGTATTAAAAAATGCAATGGAAAAATAATGATACTTCATTTAAAAGATGTTGCAGAGTTTGGCAATGTGCAAGCCCCGGATGTATTAGCGGGAGAAGGTGTTTGTAATATTCCGGCAGTTTTACAGGAGTTGAAAAATCAAAACTTTAAAGGCTTTTTTTCTATTGAATATGAAGAGCACCCAAACAATAATATGAAAGATGTAAAGCAGTATGTTCAATATTTTTATACTGAAACGGGGAAGTTGAAGTAAAGTTGATTGGTTGAAGAGTTGATAAGTTGAGCCGTTGAAATGCTGCATGTGTATTTTGCTGAAATATGTTCCGAATGTACAAGAGTGCGACGCAAGAGAAGCTTCATAGATGTACTTTGGCCCGGTACATAAAATATCTTTTGTAATAACAGTAAACCACAAATCATTTCACCAATTTCTTTAATGGCGTTCACCTTTCGTGCAGCCGCGCCCTGCTTAGCCTGCAACGAAAGTTACTTTCAAAACAATGTAATTGAGTGGGATGCAGAGAACATGAAAGTGAAATAGAAAATGTATGAGCCAGGCTTGAGCATTTCATGGCATCGGCTCTTGCGTCGCACTCTTGTACTTTTGAACAATGATGCGCAAAGCGAAGATCATAGAACAAAAATAAGCCCTCAGCAAAATGCTCACAGTTGCCAGCGTTACGCTGGCAACAACTATTTTAAAGCATCCTGCGGCTAATTAATACTTTGAGGTGCTAAGAGTAACTTAGCGTAATGCCGAACAAGAAACAATTATCATTTAATGAAGAGGTATTAAAGATATTAATACCAGAAGAATACCTGCGGGACTTTGAACCGAACAGTGTTGAGGA
>JANXWM010000454.1 GCA_025351145.1 Chitinophagaceae bacterium | reverse complement strand
TTTGAATGCCAGCAGGTTGGTGCCTGTGCATGTTGTAGCGGTATCTGCTGCCACAACTCTGATGGACGCTTTGGTTGTTTGGGTGAATGTGTTTACGAGTGAATAGGAAACAAAATTGTAATTATAATAGGTTATCACCCTTACCCAATAATATCCCTGCGTTAATGAAGTAAGGCTGGCGGTAAGGCTTGGACCTGAAGTGTAATTAGAATAAACAGGTGCAGCAAGTGTGTCTTTCCAAATTTGCAGGTAAGCAAATGGGTAACCACCATTTTTGATGGTTTCAAAATTACAGGTAACAGTTAATGCACCAGTGCCTGTATAATTTATTTTATGCCAGTCAGCCGAATCTCTTGCATTATTGTAATAAAAGCCAACATGCCCGGTTACTGTGCCATTGGCAGGCATTGTTTTAGCTAAATATGCCCCATTATACCCAATGTTGTTTGGTTCGGCATCGTTAGCGTTGCCATAAACAGATAATGTGTTAGATAGGGTATAAGGTGCAAACTTATAATTGTAGTAACAAAATACTCTTACATAATATGTACCTGCTGCCAGGCCGTCTGTAGTAACGTTGAAAATGCCGTTACTATATCCTGAATTCAATAATGTGGTTCCATTGTTATCGTACAAAAATATGTATACATATTCCCCATTGTTTGGTGTAAGCGACAGGTTTAGCTGGCCATCGGCATTGGTGGTTACCTTATACCAATCAGTAGTATCCCGGTGGTTGTCGTAATAATAGCCGACATGTCCGGTTGTGCTGCTGTTCAATGGCAGCGTTAATGCCAGGGCCCTTGTACTGTCGGGCTCAGGATCGTTTGACTGCGCAGGAGAAAATAAACTGTCGCTTAAAGTATATGGGGCAAATTTGTAATTGTAATAGCAGAATACCCTTACATAGTAAGTGCCTGCGGCAAGACCGTCTGTACTCTGGCTAAATGCTGCATTGCTGTAAGAAGTAGTAAGCAAAGTTGTTCCATTATTATCATACAGAGAGATGTAGACATATTCGCCATTAGCCGGGGTTAGTGATAAGCGAAGCAGGCCATCGGCATTGGTGGTTACTTTATACCAGTCAACAGAATCGCGGTGGTTGTTGTAGTAATAGCCCACATGCCCGGTAACTGAACTATTTAAAGGCAGCGTTAATGCTTGTGCCACGGTACTGTCTGGTTCAGTATCGTTTGCCTGCGAAGGGGTAACAAATGTGTTACTTAAAGTATAGGGTGCAAAGCCATAAGTATACAAACTATTCACCCGTACATAATATGTACCCGCAGCAAGCCCGTCCTTTGCAACATTGAAAGTACCGTTGCTGTATGTTGACCCCAATACTGTGGTTCCATCGTTATCATACAGGGTTAGGTAAACATACTGCCCATTAGCTGGCGTAAGCGATAATGTAAGCGAGCCATCGGCAGTAGTGGTTATTTTGTACCAGTCTGCAGTATCGCGGGTATTGTTATAATAATAACCAATATGGCCGGTCTTTGAACCATTTACAGCTAACACTTTTGCCTGCGCCCTGGTACCATTGGGTTCCACATCAATTGCCTGTGTGGGTACAATAAGTGTATTTGATAAACTGTAAGAGCTGGTATCTGAACTGTAAAGAGTATACACTCTTATATAATAAGTGCCTTTGGCAAGGCCATCCGAACTTATACTGAAAGCACCGTTGGAATAAGTGCCAGCCAGCTTTATAGTACCCAGCGTATCGTATAACTCCACATAAGTATATTTACCTGAAAGCGGTGTGAGCGTTACACTTAACAACCCATCGCCGGTAGTGGTAACTTTCCACCAATCTACATCTCCAGTCGGGTTAATAACGCCGGTATTACTGCCGTTGAGCGCAAGTGTGTTGGCTGTGTTCCAGGCATTGTTTGGCTCTGTTTCGCCAGCTTTGGCTGTGTTCCATATGAAGGAAGAAAAGAGCAAAGCAGTAAGTAATAGTTTCTGTCTCATGGTTACAGGTTTTTTGGTTTATAAAATTTGTTGACTTCTATTGCTTTTTACGAAAAAAAATAACCTCCTAATTTACTCCATACTATTGTGCTTAAATTTTCAATTATGCAAGTATGCATTTATTCTTGGTAAATGTACATTTTTACTTGACGAGAGAAAATGCATTTTCGGATTCTTACGTGTAAATTGCCCTTTCAAATCAGTGCATAGGAAATATGTCAATTGATCTTAAAACAATTTTTTTAAAATATAAAGTACTGCATATAATTATGTGGCTGCTGGTGGGTGCCAGTACTTTTTTTACTTATTACGAAGCTGCGGGTCCACTTTTGCCACAATTAGCAAATGCCTCAATGGTTATCCTGGTTTCTACTATCCCATTTTATACAACAGCATATATTCTTATACCGCGGACACTGTATAAAAAAATGTACATCAGGTTTATAGTTTTACTTATTCTTTTGGTAATTTCTTCAGGATTATTTATGATGGTTTCCGTTAGGGCCGTTGACCATATTTTTGCACCATTAAGGCCCATTATACCTACAGATAGTTCGCAGTTGCGCTTTGCCATAAATATTTTTACGTGGACTTCTTTAATCGCTTCGTTTGGTGCCGGGGGATTAAAAATAATGTCTGACAGTTTTAAACTCAGGAAAAAATTAAGCGAAACAGAAAAAGAAAAAATCAGCACCGAACTCAATTTTCTGCGCAGCCAGGTAAACCCGCATTTTTTATTCAATGTAATGAATACGATCTATTTCCAGATTGATAAAAAGAATGAAGTTGCACGGGCTTCTGTTGAAAAACTTTCTGAAATGCTTCGCTATCAGTTATATGAATGCACCAGCGATAAAATTGATATTGCAAAAGAACTCGACTACATTAAAAATTATGTAGCCATCCAAACATTACGATTGGAAAAAGGGTCAGATATTGCTTTGAATATCGAAGGCGAAATGAACAATTTTAAAATAGCGCCTTTATTAATACTGCCCATTGTAGAAAATGCCTTCAAACATATTTCACATTTTAAAGAAGCTTCAAGCAACAGGATCAATATTGTATTGTGCCAGCAGGATAATTATTTTATTGTTGATACATCCAATACATACGATAAAAGCAATGGCGTTCCCCAGCTTATTAATTCAGGGGGGCTTGGTGTGCAAAACCTGAAAAGAAGATTAGAGCTTTTATACCCAGGTCATCACGAACTTGAAATAAAACAAAACGGATCACTTTTTCACACCATTTTAAAAGTGCAGTACAATGATTAATTGCTTAGTGGTAGACGATGAACCCATCGCACGGCAAGGTTTGCTTGAGCATATTTTGCAGATAGATTTTTTGAACCCTGTTGCAGAATGCAAAGATGCCCTTGAAGCCGCCACCTGGCTGCAGAAAAAGCCAATAGACCTTATTTTTCTCGATATTCAAATGCCCAAACTTACCGGCATAGATTTTTTAAAAAGCCTCTCAACACCTCCTCTTATTATTTTTACAACGGCTTACCCAGAGTATGCCATAGAAGGGTTTGAGCTCGATGTACTGGATTATCTTTTAAAGCCCATCAGTTTTTCGCGGTTCTTAAAAGCCGCGCTAAAAGCACAGGATTATGTACTAAAAAGTAAACGGGGCACCATGGTAAATGATGATTACTTTTTTATAAAAGCAAACCAGAAATTAGAGAAAATAAAGATTGAAGATATTGTGTACATCGAAGCCATGAACAATTATATCATCCTGCATACACGCCAAAAAAAACACGTTGCTTATCTAACATTTAAAGGCATAGAAGAAAAACTACCCCAGCATCTTTTTATACGTATACACAAATCTTTTCTCGTCTCCATCAATGCCATTCAAACTATCGATGTAAACGAAGTAAAGCTTGAAACAGGTAGTTTGCCTATCAGCAAAAGTTACCGCGAAGAAGTGATTAACAGAATTGGGGAAAGGCTATTTAAAAGATAATTTTTTGGGCCTGGCATTTGAATTTCTATAAAGCTTTTCTTGCGTCGCACTCTTGTACGTTCAGTACATTATTCAGCAAATAAACAGCCCGCAACTTTAGCCACGCTTATGCTTCAAAATATTCTTTATGTTTTCTCATTAGCATATAAGTCCAGATAATATGCGCAAACAGCAATGAACAAAAGATCATTAAAACAATGGCCACATTTACCAAAAGGTTTTGGGGCATAGCCATTTCCTGTGGCATTTGTTTTAATATATCATCGAAGGTATGTGGGTTAAGATAAATGTAAATACTGTTACCTATACCCAGCACCGAAAAAGCAAAAGCAACAATGGCATTTACCTGCAGCCAGTCTTTTAATTTCTTACTCATCATTTCTTTGGCAACAATTACTTTGGTATAAAATCTATTCGAAAACCAGCCATACATTACTACAGATGCAAAAAGAAAAATCTGCAGAAGTGCTGCGGGGTTGGCCAGCACTATTGCCAGGCCAAATACCGTTATTACAGCCAAAAATGAA
>JANXWM010000456.1 GCA_025351145.1 Chitinophagaceae bacterium | reverse complement strand
CAACAATACCAAATTTTACAACTGATTTTTTTGGGGCCCGGCAAGCCAATCTATATTGATCGTTCCTTGCGTCGCACTCTTGTACTGCAGTAATTATATGGAACTTTCAACAGCCAATACACCCAATTGCAAAATTCCGGTTAAACAGCAATGGCCATCTTTTAAAAGACGGCCATTGCTGTTTAAAATTTCAGTTAGTATTATATAGTAATCAATTGCTCTTTTCATCCATCCACTTTCTTCTTCCATAACCTTCAAAAACATGCTTTTCGCTGTGGTAAGAACTGCGTACCAACGGGCCGCTTTCTACATAATCAAAACCCAGTCCGTAGCCAATTTCTCTTAACTCTGCAAACTCATCAGGATGTACAAAACGATGAACGGGCAAATGCTTTGCCGTTGGTTGCAAATACTGCCCAAGTGTAAGCACATCTACGTTTACCGCAGCAAGGTCTTCCATGCTCTGTATAATTTCTTCTTTTGTTTCACCGAGGCCGAGCATCATACCGGTTTTGGTGCGCATGCCGCCCTGTTTTAAAATACGCAGCACCTCTATGCTGCGGCGGTATTTAGCCTGTATACGCACCTGCTTGCTTAAGCGCTCTACGGTTTCTATATTGTGGCTCACCACCTCAGGTGCAGCATCAATAATGCGCTGAATATTTTCTGCCTCGCCTTTAAAATCAGGAATCAATGTTTCTAATGTTGTATCTGCATTTAAAACCTTAACGGCTTTAATGGTATTATACCATATAATGGAACCGCCATCTTTAATCTCGTCGCGGTCTACGCTGGTAATTACCGCGTGTTTTACTTTCATTAAATGGATGGCTTCGGCCACGCGTTGAGGTTCGTCCCAGTCAACTGCTTCCGGGCGGCCAGTGGCCACGGCGCAGAAACCGCAACTACGCGTACAAATATTGCCAAGTATCATAAATGTGGCAGTGCCTGCGCCCCAGCATTCGCCCATATTTGGGCAGTTGCCGCTTTCGCAAATGGTGTGCAGTTTATGAGTGTCTACAAGACCGCGTACATGTTTATAGCTTTCGCCTATGGGTAATTTTACACGTAACCAATCGGGTTTTTTAACTCTTGTGGTTACGGGATCTATATTGCTTATTATGGGTAATTCCTGCATTTTTAATTTGTAGTTTACTGTTTGTAGTTGCTAAACTACGAACGCTGTTAAATGTTCAATTAAGTTACGAAAGTACAAGCGTGCAACGCAAGGAACGATTCATAAAGAACCTAAAGCCGGGGCCAAAAAAAACTTGTACCATGCAAATGATAACTGTGCAAAAGTAAACTACTTTCTTTTTCCAAACTCAAAAGCGACAAAGGCATTAAAGAAGAATTGTTTTTCGGGGTTATTGATCATGATGGGCATCTTTTTGGAATAATATTCTGCATTTACGCCAACTTCAATGGCAGAAAGCAATTCGTTGTAACGACCATAATCGAAACGCAGTGACAGCTTGCCAAAAGCACCGGGAACAAACGTGCCCTCGGTAAAACCTTTTGTAAAACCTGAGCCGCCATTAATAAGATTAGGATCAAGGAATTGCTGTGCGGTAGAATCACTGTATTTAATATCGGTCACATTGTTTGTAACCGCGTCGCTTACTGAAATATAATATGGTTTTAAGTATCCAAGTGAAAGGCCGCCGCCATAAATTGCTGACACAGCTACCCCATTTTTATTACCCTTACCGCCAATCAATTTTTGCTGGCCAAGGCCTGCCTTTAAAAAATAAAAATTGTTGCGCTTGCCAAAAATATAAGGGTTGCCCAGGAGTATAAATCCGTTACCAAGATCCTGGCCGGTGGAAACTTTTTCTTCTTTGGGGCTTTTGCGTTCGCCCATTTCCACCCACCACAAATTGGTTTGGGTAATGGTTTTATATTTTCCATGCTCGTAAGAAAGGCCCCACCCATCGGTATTAAATTTAAAACCAAAAGCGCTTTGTTTTGAATACACCAATGCGCCCTCTTCTTCCATTTTTATCTGCTTGTTAATACGGTCTTTGCGTTCCTGTTTTTTAACATCCTTCGGTTTTTCAGGGCTGCTCTTTGTAGTTGTTTGTGCAAAAGAAATTACTGTAGCCGTGCTTAAGAATAAGAGAAAAAAAAGCTTCTTTACCATGATATAATTTGTTGGTCGTAAATTTAGGCAAAATTAGTACAATGACTTCTCAAATAATTTATAAAGGCGAGTTAAGAACCGAAGCACTGCATTTGCACAGCGGAACCATTATTGAAACCGATGCCCCGCTTGATAACAAGGGAAAAGCAGAAAGGTTTTCGCCTACCGATCTTATGGCTACATCGCTTGGCAACTGCATGATGACGATTATGGGTATTAAGGCAAGGGATATGCAGATAGACCTTACCGGCACCACAATAGACATTACCAAAATTATGAAACCTGAGCCACGCCGTGTGAGCGGCATTGGCGTTGTATTTCATTTTCCCGGCCACCTTATATTAGATGAAAAGCAAAGAACTATTTTAGAAAGGGCCGCCATTACCTGCCCCGTGGCTAAAAGCATACACCCCGATATAGAACAGGATGTACAATTTAACTGGCCTGCTGTTTAGCATTGCTATAACGGCTATTTCTAAAAAAAATTTTATGGGCCCGGCAACCGGAACATGAATAAGACTTTACTTGCGTCGCACGCTTGTACGGCATCAATGCGATTGGGCTTTACCGAAGCGTAGATTGAAGCGAAGAAATTTTGAAAATAATTATAACAGAGGTTACCAAGAATATGAATAACTGCTTAAGGTTTTGCCTGCTTTTCACTTTCTGCCTTTTTTCATTTATTTCATCTTTATCACAAAAAAAGATTGAAGAACAAAACACAATTTTCTGGACTGCTAATTCACGGCTAACTTTTGAAGATTTTATGGGAAAGGTAAATTTTTCTGACACTGTTGAAACAAAAAATTCAATACATAAATTAGGTACTATTACAAAAAGCATAGATGTTCAGTTTGTAACAGACCGTGGAATTACAACGTTTAAAGTTTATGCAGGAATGAAAAAAGATTTATCCTGGATAAAGTACAAAAATGATTCAATCACATTAAATCATGAACAGGGCCATTTTGATATTTGTGAGATTTATGCAAGAAAGCTAAGACAGGCAATATTAAAAGCCAAATCTATTTCAGACGCAAAAGCATTGTATGATTCCATTTCTGGGGAAGAGGAATTAGAGCAGGATAAATATGATAATGAGAACACGACTAAGGCAGGAGGAATAACAGCTTTATGGAAAGATTCTTTAATAACCCGCCTGAGCAATCTAAACGTATATAAAAATCCAGTTATAAAATTACCTTTCGAAAAGTAATCAAAGTCATCTTATTGAATCAATATTGCTTTGGTCTACGCTTCTATACAACTCCTAAGCAGCGGCAGCTTTTAGTTCAATGAGTTTACGTTCATAGAAAGCTATTTTGGCAGTTCTTTGCTTTTCCATGGGCTTCTGCTTCTTCAACAACGTCGCCGTCGCGGCGCGCCACGCGCTCGACGTGCGCGGGCTCGA
>JANXWM010000440.1 GCA_025351145.1 Chitinophagaceae bacterium | reverse complement strand
CGAAGAGATAAAAAAAGATGAGGTTATATCTTGTACCCAACATGCCTGATGGCTGTTTATGTGTGATTGTACTCTCATCCTTTTTCACTTCATAAAACAAATCTATTGCTATATCAACGCAGATGCCTTTTTAATCCTTTTGCAAACATAGGAGAGTGCGACGCAAGAATGTATAATGAATGTAATGCAGCCTGGCTAATACATTTTTAATTACCCGGCATTATTGCTTATATCATCGTTCCTTGCGTCGCACTCTTGTACATTCTGAGTATATATTGAGCTTTAGCTTCAAAGAGGGCGGCCAACTTCCCATGTATGGCCATAAGGATCGGTTAGCCTGCCCAATCGCCAGCCATACTCCTCTCCTACAGGAAACACTTCCAGCCCACCTGCATCAATGGCCCTGGCAAAAAGTGCATCGGGATCTGCAACCGTTAAGATCATTCTTACAGAACCATTGCCGGCAGCGGGTTCCACAGTGGGGCTTGCTTCTTCAGGGGCCTCGCCACTAAGCCAAAACCCTGCATCATCAACAGTAAGTTTTGCTACTACTGCCCCATCCGGAGATTCAAGGTGGTACACCTCAATTGCACCAAATGCTTTCTTATAAAACTCAACAGCCTGCGCACCATTGCTTACGCTGAGCCACGGTTCAATCGCAGTTGCAACAGCATGATGTTCATTAACATTTTTGATTTCGTTATTGCTCATTTCAAAGAAATTTAAGTACAAAAATTACAATCTTGGACCAACAGGTTTAAGCGGTTGATCGAAATAATTAACCCCACGGGTTTTTAGTTTGCGGCGGTATACTTTATCCCAGCAGGTAATGTACATGATATCAAAATGAGGCCCGCCAAAACAAATATTAGAAACCTGTCCCTTAGCAGGCGGCACAGGCAATATTGCATTTACGCGACCAAGTTGATCAAGTACCTGCACACCTAATTTTGTGGCCACATAAACCCTGCCCGCCGTATCGCATTTTAGTCCATCGCCCCAGGCGTTATCGTCTGCATCAGGCACATGAAGCCAGCCATAGTGTTGCTTGTAAGTGAGCGTTCCATCAGCTTTTATTTTATACACCCAAACCCAGTGCGATGCCGATTCTGTAACGTATAACTGTGTTTGATCGGGTGACAGTGTAACACCGTTTGCAAACTTTAAACCTTCATCCACTACTGTCTTTTCGCCATTGGGGCGAATGAGGTAAAGCTTGCTGGGTTTTGTGGTACCATCTGGCTCTGTAACATAAATATTCCCATTATTTGCAACAACAAGATCATTACCCGAAATACTATCGGCCACTACCGTTTCCTTTTCATTTTTATCGTAGCTCAGTATTTGTTTTGCTCCGCCTGCCACTGTATATCTTTTACCATCAACTCCAAAGGAAGTACCGCTTGCTTTTTTTGCATCAATATTCAGCGTAATTGATTTTCCATCCAGCCCAACCTTATATGTTTTCGATGCAGGGATATCCTGGTAATACACTTCACCCGCTGCATTGGCCGCAGCTCCTTCGGTGAACCCATAACCTTCACCAACAAGTACCCAGTCTTCTCCGGGAATAAGCAGGTCGCTTAAAAATTGATTCTTTGAATTTCCTTTCGCAACAAGCTTTGGCCAGTCTTTCCATAACCACCGCATAGCCTGCGGAAAAATTGCTGTGCCCTGGTTTCCATTATGACCATCTTCACCCCATACATGGTTTACTTCATAACCCGAGAACGTTAACGCACGTTCCATTGTTTCATTTGCCTTCCACCAATCACCGGCATAAATATTAAGGTCATTGGTTCCATCCTGCAAAAAAATACGGATAGGTTTTGGTTCATATTTACGGATGAGAATAGGATAACGGTCGGCACCACGCAAACCAATATAAGTTCCTATTGCACTAAACACCCTTGAAAAGGCTTCAGGATGTTCCCATGCTGCAGTGAATGCACAAACAGCGCCACTGCTGGAGCCGCCTATTGCACGGTCGTTACCGTTCTTTGATAAATGGATTTCTCGGCCATCACTTGTTTTCATTTTTTCAACTTCGGGTAAAATTTCTGTAAGAATAAAACGTGCGTAAGCATCTCCCAAACCATCGTATTCAAAACTGCGGTTGAAACGGTCGAGTGCATTACTGCCACTGTCTGCCATCACTTTTCCGGGAGTTACAAACACGCCAATAGTTACAGGCATTTCATTGTTATAAATCAGGTTGTCGAATACTGTTGGCGCTTTCCATTGAATGCCATCCTGGTTTACATAGACACATGCAGG
>JANXWM010000344.1 GCA_025351145.1 Chitinophagaceae bacterium | reverse complement strand
TCTGCCAGGTAATCAACTGCATAATCACTAAACTGAATATTTATCCCGCTTTTAGCCACTAAGGTTTTCAATTGCTCCAGTTGAATATTGATAATTCCCCTGATCTCTTTCCTCATTAAAGGATGGAACATAATGATCTCATCTACCCTGTTCAAAAATTCAGGGCGAACCGTTTGCCTTAACAAGGCCATCACTTCAACTTTTGCCTTATCGGTAACATCATCTACATTTTTCTCGGTTACATTTTCAAATGCTTCCTGTATAATGTGGCTGCCAATATTACTGGTCATAATGATGATGGTGTTTTTAAAATTAACCACCCGGCCTTTGTTGTCAGTTAAGCGCCCATCATCCAATACCTGGAGTAAAATATTCCACACGTCGGGATTGGCTTTCTCAATTTCATCCAGCAAAACCACACTGTAAGGTTTGCGGCGAACTGCTTCGGTTAACTGGCCACCCTCATCATATCCTACATATCCGGGAGGTGCACCAACCAAACGGCTTACGGTATGCTTTTCCTGGTACTCACTCATGTCTATACGCGTCATCATGCTTTCATCGTCGAACAGGTATTCGGCGAGCGCTTTTGCAAGCTCTGTTTTACCGACACCGGTTGTACCCAGAAATATAAAAGATCCAATAGGCTTTTTAGGGTCCTGCAAACCGGCACGGCTGCGGCGGATAGCATCTGCTACAGCCGTTATTGCTTCTTCCTGACCTACTACTCTTTTGTGCAATTCTTCTTCAAGGAACAATAATTTTTCTTTTTCGCCCTGCATCATTTTGGCAACAGGAATGCCAGTGGCTTTAGCAATACCCTGGGCAATGTCTTCAGCATCTACTTCCTCTTTCATCAAACGTTTGTCGCTGATACTGTCAAGCTCCACACTTAAACCAGTAATCAGTTTTTCCTGTTCTTTTATTTTACCATAACGTATTTCAGCAACTTTACCGTAATCACCATTTCGTTCAGCCTGGTCTGCCTGAAGTTTTAATTGTTCTATATCGGCCTTTGCATTTTGAACTTTCTCTACAATTTCTTTTTCCTCTTTCCACTTTGCTTTAAAAGTATCCCGGTCAACAGAAAGATTTGCGATTTCTGTATTTAATTCCTTCAGTTTTACTTCATCATTTTCTCTCTTGATCGCTTCGCGTTCAATTTCCAACTGGCGTATCTGCCTTTCTAATTTATCTAAATCTTCGGGCATAGAATTCATCTCTAAGCGAAGCTTGGCGGCGCTTTCGTCGATCAGGTCAATAGCCTTATCTGGTAAAAAACGATCGGTAATATAGCGGCTACTTAATTCTACGGCAGCAATAATGGCATCATCTTTTATGCGTACATGATGGTGCGTTTCGTAACGGTCTTTTAAGCCACGCAAAATAGAAATAGCATCTTCAATAGAAGGCTCATCAATCATAACTTTCTGGAAACGGCGTTCAAGCGCTTTATCTTTTTCAAAAAATTTCTGGTATTCATTTAAGGTGGTTGCACCTATAGCCCTGAGTTCGCCGCGGGCCAATGCAGGTTTTAAGATATTGGCCGCATCCATTGCACCATCACCGCCACCTGCACCAACCAAAGTATGTATTTCATCTATAAATAAAATAATTTCTCCATCGCTGGCTGCTACTTCTTTTACTACTCCTTTTAAACGTTCTTCAAATTCACCTTTATATTTTGCACCGGCAATCAACTGCCCCATATCCAGCGCATAAATGATTTTTGATTTTAAATTATCAGGTACGTCGCCATTTACAATACGCATGGCCAAACCTTCAGCTATAGCGGTTTTACCAACACCGGGTTCGCCAACTAAAATGGGGTTATTTTTTGTGCGTCGGGTAAGTATGTGCAATGTTCTTCTTATCTCTTCGTCGCGGCCAATTACAGGATCAAGTTTGCCCTGCCTTGCCATTTCAATCAGGTTCTTTGCGTATTTGTTTAAAGTATTAAATTGGGTTTCCTGGGTTTGGCTGTTTACTGTTTCGCCTTTGCGCAAATCTTTAATGGCAGTCATTAAACCTTTCTCTGTAAGGCCCATATCTTTCAGCAACTTTGCGGTGGCATCGTTGCCCCGAACGATGGCCAGCACAAGATGTTCAGGAGTTATAAATTCGTCGCCGAATTTTTTAATTACGGCACCTGCTCTAAGCACTACATTATTGGCTTCGCGACCCATCATCTGCGCAGGTTCACCGGATGTTTTGGGCAGTTTGCTTAACAGTTCTTCCAGCTTACTGTCAACAAGGTTTAGCGTAACATTATTTTTCTTTAATAAATAATCTACAGGCGAATCTTCCTGATCAAGCAATGCTTTTAATATATGCTCCGTTTCTATATTTGGGTTCTTTAAATTGAATGCCAATTGCTGGGCCTGTTGTACAGCTTCGGCCGCTTTTATGGTGAAATTTCCTAAGTTCATATTATTCGTTATAAGTTTTAAGTAATAATTTATGAGTATTTAAATTTTTGTTACAGGCATTTGTTCTTTGGGCATCTTCGTTGCGTCGCACTCTTGTACAGAAGAACAGCTATGAGCTTTTGGCTGCGAGCTATGAGCACTTGTATTTTGCTCACAGCTTGCAGCTCATGGCTCGCGGCTTGCTGTGCAACAACTCTACACTTCATTAACAACTTCAACATGCAGCCCAAAGCCGGTGATTGTTCTGAACGTACAAGAGTGCGACGCAACGAAAGCTCAATTCTTGTTCCTGGCCGGGCTCCGTAACAATAATTCAAATAACTTTAAAGTTTTAATGCAAACGGTAATCCAACAAAACAAATCAGAAGTTATGTCGCAATCGGTTCGGTTAATCTGCATGAAAGTCAGTACAGTATTGGTTTTCCTGCTATTGTTGCAGGTATTACATGCCCAATACAATTTTAGTGAGCTTGATGCCAAACTGCAGCAGCATCAAAAAGAACTGGGCAACAATGTAGTTGCGCTGATTTATAAAGACGGTAAAATTATCTACAATAAAAAGCTGGGCGATTTTGATGCCAATACCCAGGCACCTATTGCAAGCTGCAGCAAATGGCTTACCGCTGCGCTTGTAATGCAGTTCGTGGATGCAGGCAAAATTTCGCTCGATGATTATGTAAGCAAATACCTGCCCATGTTTAAAGAATATGGCAAAGGTTATATTACCATAAGGCAGTGCTTATCGCATACCACAGGTATTGAAGGCGACAGGATTGGGCTGGCAGGCATCATTAAATTGGGCAAGTATAAATCGCTGGAAGATGAAGTAAATGATTTTGCAGGCAAGCATAATATTCAGGCAAACCCAGGATTAGAATTCCGCTACAGCACTATCGGGTTAAACATTGCTGCAAGGGTGCTTGAAGTGGTAACCAAAAAGCCATTTGACCGCCTGATGCAGGACAAAATCTTTCGCCCGCTGAATATGAAGAACAGCAGCTTTTCTACTGATTATGAAAAGGCTGTAAACCCAAGTGGCGGGGCAGTGAGCAGTGCACAGGATTACATGAACTTTCTTTCTATGATACTGAATAAAGGCATGTTCAACGGCAAACGCATTTTAAGTGAACAGGCCATACAAACAATGCAGCAAACACAAACAACTGCAGCAATGATAAAGTATACACCACCTGCTGGAGAAGGTTTTAATTACGCTTTGGGCGAATGGGTTTTGGAGGCTGATGAAAGTGGTAAGGCTACAGTTGTAGCGAGCCCCGGATTATTTGGCACCTGGCCTCTGGTTGATTTAAAAAGAAATTATGCAGCTATATTTTTTGTAAAGACTTTACTGAATGGCGATCAAAAAAAAGATATTTATATGGACTTTAAAAACACTATAGACAGCCAGATAACCATACCGGGAAACAAATAATTTAAAACCTGCAACCAACTATCATGTACGAAAATAAACGGCAGCCCCTTGCGCCAAAACATGTTTTCTATAAAAGGCTTTGGAAAAATTTTCTTTACATGACGGTTATACTTGCCATTTGCCTTGGCATTGGTATTTTGGGTTACCATTATACTGCAAATATTCCGTGGCTTGATTCTATGCACAACGCATCAATGATACTTGCAGGCATGGGACCGGTTGCGACAGTAACTACTGATAGCGGCAAATGGTTTTCTTCTTTTTATGCATTATTCAGTGGCGTTGCCTTTATAACTAATGTAGGTATGTTTATGGCACCGGCAGTACACCGGTTCTTTCATAAACTGCATTTGGAAGAAAAATAATTTTCTCTGAAAGCCTATGCCAGCCTTGGCCTCCAGGGAATTTCCTTTGCATGAAGTATGTGTGCAATATACCGCGATACAACAAAAAGATAATCGCTTAAACGGTTCAGGTATTTAATAACCAGCGGTTCTACAAAAATTTCATGTTCCTGCATATTTACGCATAATCTTTCTGCACGCCTGCACACACAGCGGGCAATATGTGTGGTAGAAACGGCCACATGGCCACCCGGTAAAACAAAAAATTTCATAGGTGGCAATTCATCATTCATTTTATCCATCTCCCTTTCGAGCAGGTTAATATCTTCTTCTTTAAGATCCGGGATTTTCATCAGCGGTTCTTTATCCGGGTCGCAGGCAAGTGATGAGCCAATGGTAAAAAGCCTGTCCTGTATTTCCTGTAAAACAGTTTTCGTGTGTTCGTTATTTATATGATCGTTTACCAAACCAATATACGAGTTAAGTTCATCAACGGTGCCATAGGTTTCAATACGTATATGGCTTTTGGCAACTTTAGTTCCACCAATTAAACTTGTTTTACCCAGGTCGCCTGTTTTGGTATATATTTTAGTTGACATAGTTATAAATTTTATGTTCCCGGCATTTGATACTTTGGTGATCGTTCCTTGCGTCGCACTCTTGTACTGAATAACATTGAGGAACAGGTTACAGCCTATACAATACTTTTCACCATAACAAAATTAACCACTGCCTGTTCAGCAAATAAAAAAGGAGAGTATAAACTCTCCCCATTATTTCCACTAAATATGTTTAAGCTTTAACTAAATGCGTGTAATGGAACCTTTACGTTATCGCTTTCAATAACACCATCCCTTAAACGCACAACCCTTTTTGCATAACCGGCAATATCTTCTTCGTGTGTAACCAGAACAACTGTGTTGCCAGATGCCTGTATCTTTCCAAATATTTCCATTACCTCAATGGATGTTTTGGAATCGAGGTTACCTGTAGGTTCATCGGCCAGTAATATAGAAGGGTTGTTTACCAAAGCCCTTGCAATAGCCACACGCTGAATTTGACCGCCGCTCATTTCGTTTGGCTTGTGATGGCTTCTATCTGAAAGGCCAACTTTATTTAAAGCTTCCATTGCCCTGTCTGTGCGTTCTTTTTTACCGATGCCGGCGTAGACCAGTGGCAACGCTACATTCTCCGCGGCGGTAAGCCTTGGTAAAAGATTAAACTGCTGAAATACAAAGCCGATTTCTTTGTTGCGTACTTCTGCAAGGTCATCGTCGCTCATTTTGCTTACATCGCTTCCGTTAAGCACATAGGTGCCGCTTGAAGGTGTATCAAGGCAGCCGATAATATTCATGAGCGTACTTTTGCCGCTGCCGCTTGGCCCCATTAGTGCAACGTATTCGTTCCTGTATATATCAAGGGATAGACCTTTTAACACTGTTAAAGAGTTGGTTCCCATGTAATAGGTTTTCATTATGCTTTCAAGGTGAATAATAGAATCCATGGAGTAGTTTGTAATTTTTATTTTATTTACCTGTGTGTATAGTTAACACCCTTACGTTAATTTATTTCTTTATTACTTTAGGCACTTTAAAGAAAACACCATCATTTTCGGGTGCATTTAGTAAAGCTCCGGCCCTGCTTACTGAACCTTTTATTTCATCTTCCCGAAAAACATTAATTTCTGTACCCATGTGCTGTAATGGCTCAATGCCTGCAGTGTCAATTTCTTTTAGTTTTTCTACAAAAGAAATCATACGCTGAAGGTCTTGCTCAAGCTCAATCTTTTCTTCGTCACTAAAATGCAGCCTTGCAAGCTGTGCAAGGTTATTTACCATTTCCCTGTTTACTTCCATAATAACAAAAATAAATGTTCGCAGCAACACAACCTTAAAAAATGTAGAAGCGGCAAATACGCTTTACTATAAGAGTTAAATAATGGATGGTGATTGAAAGTGAATATTTACGAAAGTACTATAACACAAAATATTTTAAAATCAGCTAACGGTCTTCTTGCTGAATAATGATTAGAAAGCACAAGAGTGCGACGCAAGGAACGATGATTAACGGGCGGAACGTTTGGTACATAATTTCCCTTTCTGCATATAGTATATGACCTGAAAAACTATCGCCCGGGTTTGCTATCAGAATTTCAAATACTGTGCATGTAAATTCAAATTTTTAATGTAGGTTTGAATTAACCAATATGAAACAAGATCCAATTTCTATTTTTATTGTTGAAGACGATGCTGTTTACAGTGCCGTTCTGGGCCACTTCCTTTCATTGAACCCTGATTTTCATGTAAAAAAATTTAATACTGCTAAAAATTTTTTAAGCGCTGTTTATGAAAAGCCTGATATAGTTACCCTTGATTATTCTATGCCCGATACTAACGGCGACCTGCTGCTGATGCAGGTGAAAGAGCTGAGCCCTGATACAAAAGTGATCATTATTTCGGGCCAGGAAGATATAAAAGTTGCTGTAGAGCTTTTTAAAAAAGGTGCAGACGATTATATTGTAAAAGATGGGGATACACAGGAACGGTTATGGCTTTCTATACGCAACATGCGTGAAAACATTTCACTGAAAAAAGAAGTTTCATCGCTGCAGCAGGAGGTAGCTAAAAAATATAATTTTCAAAAAGCAATGATTGGCAATAGCCATACGCTGAAACAGGTTTTCAGCTTAATGGAAAAGGCCGCTTCAACAAATATTACCGTTACCGTAACCGGGGAAACGGGCACTGGAAAAGACCTTGTGGCCAAAGCCATTCATTTTAATTCTGACAGAAAAAAATTCCCTTTCGTTCCTGTTAATGTAGCAGCCATACCAAGGGAACTGCTGGAAAGCGAGTTATTCGGGCATGAAAAAGGTGCCTTTACCGGGGCCAATGCTAAGCGTATTGGTAAATTTGAAGAAGCTAACAACGGCACTTTATTTCTTGATGAAATTGGTGAAATGGACATAAACATGCAGGCCAAGTTACTGCGTGTACTTCAGGAGCAGGAGATATCGAGAGTAGGAAGCAATGAACTTATAAAAATAAACGTGCGTATTATTGTGGCTACCCACCGCAACCTGCTAGACCAGGTTAAGAAAGGAAAATTCAGGGAAGACCTTTTTTACCGCCTGCTGGGTTTAACCGTTCATTTGCCCCCGCTGCGCGAAAGGGGAAGCGATATTATACTGGTTGCAAAACATTTTATAGATGAGTTTTGCCGTGAAAATAATTTTTCCAAAAAACACCTTAGCGGTGATGCCAAGAAAAAATTAATGCTTCATTCTTTTCCGGGCAATATAAGAGAGCTAAAATCTGTAGTGGAGCTGGCATCGGTTATGTGCGATACAGAAGAAATTATGGAGGAACATATACAGATTAATTCGCAGGCCAACAATCATTTTAGATCAGCATCAGATTCATTAACATTAAAACAGTTTACCGCCCAGCTGATACAACACTGTCTTGATACAAACAATTACGATGTATTAAAAGTTGCCAGCCAGCTTGATGTAGGTAAATCTACCATTTATCGCATGGTAAATAATAATGAGTTGAAATTGCAAAAGAACGCTGATAATAAACTGCATGACAAATAAACCCAGGGCCTACTCGCTTAAACAGCTTTATGAAATGGAAAATGCCGATGACGGCTTTATTCTCACGGTCATCAATATTTTTCTTGAATACGTTCCTGCCAGCACCAATGAACTTGTTAATGCCTGTGCAAAAGAAGATTGGGATACAGTTTATTTCATTGCGCATAAATTAAAAGCCAATGTAAACCTGCTGAATATTGAACTGATAAAAGAAGATGTGCGGTTTATCGAAAACGCGGCAAAAACAAAGACTAATCTTGAGCAAATTGCAAGTAAAGCAAAAATCGTTAACAACACCATTCAGCAGGCCGCCGCAGAAATGAAAGAGGACTTTAATTTATAAATGTGCAGAACAAGACAAATTTTTTTAAATAAATATTGCCCTCTTTTGAACCCGGCTATAGAATCAGTATGAAGCACCCTTGCGTCGCACTCTTGTACGTTCGGATATTTTATTGAGCTTTTACCGAGGCGAATTGCATTGAACTATAAACAATCTAGTGTAAACTTTTCTCATTAATTTTAATTAATTTATATCCGTTACCCAACCAAAGCTTTACACAAAAATATGAAGGATAAAATTTTAAGGTTACTGAATATAAAGGCATCAGAATCGGGTGTAGTATTTGATCTGATGTTTGTACAGTTGTTTCTTGGTATAGCCACTGCTTTTCTTACAATAGCATCCTACACATTATTCCTGCATACGTACACAATTGATTATTTACCGCAGGCTTATTTATGTATTGCAGTTACCCTTGTTGCAATCAATATTTTTTATGAGAAACTGGAGCATACTTTATCTCCGGTTATCATGCTAAGGATAATTGCCATTGCAGCAATCGTTACATTACTGCTGTTCTGGTTTGGCATGCTGCTAAACCACAGCAAATGGATCATTTTCGTACTGCTCGTATGGGGATCTATTCTTTATATGCTTGCCGGTTATGCATTCTGGGGGCTTGTATCACTGCTTTTTAATATCAGGGAAAGCAAGAGGGTCTTTTCAGTAGTAGGTTCGGGAGATGCACCTGCAAAACTAATTGGATATGTTTCAGTAACGGTACTGGTAAAATTAATTGATACAGAAAACCTTTTGTGGTTTTCAATTGTTGCATTTGGAATTACTATTATTTTGGTATCGCGTTTTGTAAAGAAATACCAGAACAAAATTGCCGGGCTGGCAATTGTTCACCACCACCATGAGCAAGAGCATTTCCACCAAAAAAAAACGGGTATTATCAGCTTTATATTTAAGAATAACCTCATTTTTTCTATTTCACTTTTTTCAGTCATCAGCTATATTATTTTCACATTAATAGATTTCACTTTCCTTTCAGAAGTAAAAGCGAAATTTTCAAATGTAAAAGAGCTTGCCGGCTTTATAGCAACTTTCTTTGGGATAGGCCGCCTGCTTTCCCTGATTTTAAAAATATCTATCACAAGCAGGGTAATTGCAAGGCTGGGTGTTATTACTTCTATGATTATTACACCCATAGTGCTGCTGATTTATTGCTTTATCTTTTTTTCATCACACGTAGATGCATCCAATAGTCTGTATATGTTTGGTATGATGGCATTACTTACTGAAGTGCTGCGTTCAACCATACAGGAGCCTGTTTTTTTTATCTTATTTCAACCACTAAAAGAACACCTGAGGCTAAAAGGGCACATGATTGCAAAGGGCTATATGCTGCCCCCTGCACTGATTATCGTGGGTGTTAGTTTATTACTGCTGTTAAATGCCGGCATTACCTTTACTATATTGCTTACGGTGAAAATACTTATTGTAATTATAAGTATTTGGGCTGCTATTATTTTTTATGTCCGCAGGTCTTATATCAATACCCTTCATATATCTATTAAAAAAGGAATTTTTGACAGTGATGAAGTTTTTATTCCGGATAATGAGACAAATAATATTTTATTGGAAAAAGCGGAACAAGGAGATGGAATGGAAGTTATTTATGCGCTGCACCTTTTAGAAAAAAGCGGCTATGAAAATATCCATCAACTCCTGGAAGCCAAATTATTGTCGGCAGACAATGAGGTAAAAAAATATGTGATCGGCAGAATTGAAAATCTTGGATTATCTGGTGCCGTTGAGAAAATAATTTCATTGCTTAAAAACGACCCTGATATGGAAGTGCGAAATTCCGCATTTAATGCACTTAGCAAACTGGATGAGCATTTTATTTCCGCATACGTAACAGATTTATCCAAATTAAATCCATTTTTAAAAAAAGTAACAATAACCCAAATCATTATAAGAAGGCATTTTGATGAACTGATTAAAGCAGGCAATGAATTAAATAATTTAATCTGCTCCCAGCAAAAAGAGGAACGTTTACTGGCTCTTGAAATCATTAACGAATTAAGTACAATAAAATTCGATCACCCAATTGAGTTTTTTTTAAAAGATGGGGAGCCTGAAGTGCGCAAAAAAGCGATGATCACCGTAGCAAAACTTAAAATAGACAGGTTGTTGCCTGTTCTGGTAAGTTCCTTGTACAATTCAACTGATAAATATCTTGCCCGAAAGGCACTGGTAGAATATGGCGATGATTTATTCAACGTACAAAAGCACCCTGAAATAACAGAGCCGCAACATGTAACCGATTTTATTAAAATTGCAGGCAAACAAAAGGGACCAAATTCAACCAATTTTTTATTGACACATATCAGCGACGAAAAGTTAACAAGGGATAAAGCAATTAATGCTTTGTGGGGAAAAAAGTTTGAAGCTTCGGCCAGTGAAGAAAATAAATTGTCAACAATATTGGATACCCTGCTTCAGCAAACGCATTCCAAAATAAAATACCATGATAAAGTACCTTATTTCGATGATACGGAGCTTTTGAAAAATGCTATTTCAAGAGAGATAAAAAATAATGTGTTACTCACATTGAAAATATGCTCTATGCTGTACGACCGGAAGAAAATAAACCGTGTGCTTGAATTGATTGAACTTAAGCAGGGCAACAAGCTTTATAATGGCATTGAAATGCTTGAGATACTGCTGCCAAAAAATACCTTTACTGAAATAAATGTGCAGTTAGAATTTATACTGAATGCGGGGCAATCAAAGACCCCGGCAAAAAATGACACTGCGCTTATATCGGTGCTTGAACATATTGTTTATGCCCCGGCTAATTTCTTTTCACCCTTTACAAAGGCCTTGTGTATATTTATTGGAGGGAGGAATAACTATGGTGATTTTCTTGCTGCGCTAAAAGCCAGGCCAAATGAAGAGGGGGAATTTGTGATATTGGAAACAAGGGATTTTGTACTAAATAATACGAATTAACCAGGTGGCCTTTTTGCTGAATTATGTTATGCAGTGCAAGTGTGCGACGCAAGTAAAGATGCATAAAGAACGGCTTTTGTTGGGTTAAAAAAATAAATAGCCACTGCTGTACAGCGTACTTTATAATTAAATGACATTGATAACTGCAAGCAAAAAAATTTGAAGATGATACTGATTGAAAAAGTGTTGCTATTAAAGAAGTCGCAAATATTTGAAAACTGCAGCGAAACCGATTTGCTTGAAATTGCAGCCGTATGCATTGAAGAGGAAACGGAGAAAAATTATACTATTTTTAAAAAAGGCGACGATGGCAACTGCATGTATTTTATTTATAAAGGAGAGGTGCTGATTCACGATAACAATAACCGCCTTGCCGTACTTGGGGAAAATGAAATTTTTGGCGAATTATCTTTGCTCGACTCTGAATCAAGATCGGCAAGTGCCACTACGGTTATTGATTGTTTCCTGCTTAAAATTGACCAGGAATCTTTCTATGATATACTTGCCAGCAATACCGAAATATTAAAAGGCATTATGAAAACCATTTGCAAACGGTTAAGGGAGCAGGACAAATTAAATGCTGAATTAATAAGGCTAAACGAAGAAGCTTAACCTACCGCAGATGCAATAATCCGCTCCAGGTGTTTTTGTTTTAAAGCATTTCTTTCCTTTATGGAAGTTGCTGTAAAAAATTTGTGGTTCGTTAAAAAAGCAAGCTGTAGTTTTTCCCAGGCTTCCATGTTTTTTACAATGCCATATTTAAGAAATTCGTTGCGCAGCTTTTCGCTTACAGCCATAAAATCTTCCCTCCCAAGGTAATCAAGATCGGCATCGCAAATAATCTCTTCAAGTTTTGTAACAGGTGTTTGCGGTATTTTGGTAGCCATAATAATATTGCATACTTTGCTTATATCGCTTTCAGAAAAACCATATTGCACTGCATCTGCTTTAAATATGCTGCAGCTTTTTTCTTCGTGGTTGGTATAAATAAAAAGAAACCCTGTATCATGGTAAAGCGCGGCTACTTTCAGTAAAAATAAATCATTGGGGTCTGTTATGTTTTCCCTCAGTGCAATTCGTTCAGCCTGTTTTGTTACATCAAGCGTATGCGCTGCAGAATGGTAGAAAAGGTTTTCATTAAGCCCCTTCAGCTTGTTAAGTACATCTTCTTTTATCTGGCTAAAAAGTTGTTGATACATAAGGCATAGCAATTAATGATTAGCGTAACCCGAATATAATAAAAAATAATACCCTTGGGGTGTGTAAATAAATATTTTGTTTAGTTATGCTTACATTAAACTTACACCTCGTTATTTGAGGCTATTATTTTTTTGAGCCGAACTGCACAGCAAAATTCATCGTTCCTTGCGTCGCACACTTGTACAGCATTAATACTATTGAGCTTTCAACAGCCCTGGCATATTTTAATCTGGATTTTGCAGTTGGGTGTATTGGCTGTTGAAAGTCGCCAAATGTTATACTGTACAAGTGTGCGACGCAACAGGTG
>JANXWM010000334.1 GCA_025351145.1 Chitinophagaceae bacterium | reverse complement strand
AAAACAAATGCAAAAGCAGAAGCAATGAACAGTAAGATACAACGCTTCATTACAGCTAATTATGGCGTAAGAGATAAAGACTTCTTTCTTTACAGGTTAGCTCATTACTACTCTTAGCACCTCAAAGTATTAATTAGCCTAAGATAGGCGCCAAATCCTGAATAAATAAAAAACTATCTTTGCCATATATGGCAGTTAATAATTTACTTGACACGAGTACGGTAAGCCTTAGCGACATAATAGGAAATGGGAAAGTATATAAAGTACCTTCCTATCAAAGAGACTATTCATGGAAGCAAGACCATTGGGAAGATTTATGGGCAGACATATTAACAATACTTAACGGTGATAGTATACATTATATGGGTTCTATTGTTTTGCAGAATAAAGGAGATAAAAGATATACCGTTATAGATGGACAACAAAGGCTTTCCACTCTTACTTTGATTGTATTGGCTACAATTAAAACCATTCAAAATCTTATTGATAAAAACATTGACAAGGAAAATAACCAAGAAAGGGTTTTATTACTCACAAAAAAATTTTTAGGTGATAAAGACCCAGGCTCTTTGACATATTCAGCAAAACTTGAATTGAATGAAAATAATAATAGCTTCTTTCAAACTCATTTAATGGTCTTCAGGCAACCCTTAAATGAAAAAACACTTAGAGATTCTGACAAATTATTATGGCAGGCATATAATTTCTTTTTAGGAAAAATAGTTTCTTATTTCCAAAACAATGAACATGGTGAAGAATTGGCAAATTTCTTAAACAAGCAGGTCGCCGAGAAGATGATGTTCATTCAAATCGTTGTTGAGGACGAGCTTAGTGCGTATACAGTTTTTGAAACATTAAACTCAAGAGGCGTTAGCTTAACAGTAACAGATTTGCTTAAAAATTATTTATTTTCTTTATCAACAACTGTAGACCTTGAACACGTTAAAGAAAAATGGAGAAAAATAGTTGACACAGTTGGATTAGATAACTTTCCAACATTTCTTCGCCACTATTGGATTTCAAAAAATAAACTTATAAGACAGGAATATTTGTTTAGAGCAATGAAAGATGTTGTAAAAACATCCCCTCAGGTTATTGACCTTTTAGACGAATTAGAGAAAAACGCACAGTTATATAACGCATTATCGAATTCGTCAGATCCATTCTGGATTGGACAAAAAGATCAGAAAAAAAGAATTAAAGAAATAGAACTATTTAAAGAAAAGCAGGCGTTGCCGCTTTTGTTGGCTTCATATAATAATTTAGCAACTGAAGAATTCACTAAAGTTTTAAGGATAGTTAGTGTAATTACTTTTCGCTACACAATTATAGGCGGCCTGCATACAAATCTGAAAGAAGATGTTTATAATAAGGCTGCTATTAAGATCAGTAACAAAGAATTAATTACAGCATCTTCAATAGCTAATGAAGTAAAAGCATTGTATACAAGTGATAAGGATTTTAAAAATGACTTTTCAACAACAGCACTTAGTACAAAGAGAAATAAAAAATTAGTGCGTTATATTTTATTTGAGATTGAAAATCATTTGGCACAAACAGATACTGATTATGAAGATAGCCCTGCAACAATTGAGCATATCTTGCCTGAAAATGCCGGAGATGAGTGGGTAGCTAATTTCCCGTTTTCTATTCAGGAGTCTTTAGTTTACAGGCTTGGCAACTATACCCTATTAGAAGATGACAAAAACAGGAATTGTGGGAATAAAAATTTTGATGCAAAAAAAGCAATTTATCATACGAGCCAATACGAGATAAGTAAGCAAATTGTTGCATCAGACTGGACGCCAAATACATTAGATAACAGACAAACCAGACTTGCTGACTACGCCAGTTCATCGTGGAGGCTTCCATATTTCGACTAAGTTTAATTTATTGCCAGCGAGTGTATTATCACACCGTCACCCTTCGCTTCGATAAAGCTCAATTCCCAATCCAACCGTACAAGAGTGCGACGCAAGGATGCTTAATAGTATTATTGAATTATGGCTAACACTTTCGCCTAACGTTTAAGGATGCTCATTTTTAACTACGCTGCTGAATACGTTTATAAAAGTGCATATATTTAAAATTACAAATGCCTGGCGGAACATCTTGAACAACTGGGAACTAAACTTTTTACCATGGGAGAATTAAAAACTAAAAAAACTGAACTGAGTGTTGAGGCTTTTTTAAAAATGATTGCAGATGCACAAAAGCAAAAAGACGCTTTTACTATTCTCGGCCTGATGGAAAAAGCCACTAAGGCAAAGGCTAAAATGTGGGGATCTGCTATTATCGGCTTTGGTAACCGGCACTTAAAATATGAAAGCGGCCGCGAACTCGATTGGCTTGTTATGGGATTTTCTCCCCGTAAACAAAACCTGGCCTTGTATATTTCCGGTACTGTTGAAAAGCAGCAGGCACTTCTTAAAAAATTAGGGAAACACAAAACAGGAAAAGGTTGCCTGTACATTAATAAACTTGAAGAAGTGGATATAACTGTTCTGAAAGAAATAATTAATAAGGGGCTTGTTACATAAACCACGCCGATGCCATAACCGCAGGGTACAATTGCGATGAATTATAGCCTGCTGATACAACTGCCTGTTTGAATAAAAATTAATACGGCTTTATCACCTGCCCTGTGTTAGCACCAAACACTGCTTTGCGAAAACCGCATTCCAGTTGCTGCATGGTAACCGGAATATCGCCAGGAAAAAAAGGAAAATAGTGCGGGGAGTTTTCAATAACAGTGGGGCTAACAGCATTAATACGAATACGATTTTCCAGTTCAATGGCTGCTGCCCGCACAAATGCTTCCACTGCTCCGTTGGCTGCCGATGCGTTTGCGAAATTCAATTGCGGCTCATGCGTTAAAGCACCGGTGATTAAAGTAAATGAGCCTTTAGGCTTGATATAGTGTTGCCCTATTAGCACCAAATTAACCTGCCCCATCAGTTTGCCTTCGATGCCTTTTCTAAATTCTTTATCCGTCATGTTTTTCCACGGCCCAACATAGGTAGGCCCGGCAGTGCAGACAAGTGCATCAAATGAACCTACTTTTCTGAATAAATTTTCTATTGATCCGGTTGAAGTGGTATCTGTCTGAATGTCTCCACTTTTTGATCCAACTCTTACAATCTCATGATCTTTTTCCCATGCTGCAGCAAGGTGCATGCCCATGGTTCCTGTTGCGCCTACAATGATAATTTTCATTTTTAAATTTTTATAGTTTGTAAAATATTTACTGAGTTATAGCGGTTTGTTTAAGAATTTGGTTGGGTTATTTATGGTGATACCAGCATAGGTTTTTCATGGCGTCATCGTTGCGTCGCAATCCTTTCATCATCAGATGTAATGGCGACTTTTACCGATGCGTAGAGAAAATACGTACTGATAGCAGCTTCGTTTAGTGCAGCCTGTTGCATTGTGCCCAGTAAAGAACTGAACGTACACGAGTGCGACGCAACCGGGTTTAATAGCAGTAACAAAGTTGGGCTCATAAAAAATATCTACCCTTGAATACTGTTTCCATTTATAATTACCTGAAACAGCTTTTACCAATTGTCAAGAATAATTTCTTTATTAACCATCATCCCAGTTGTTGTGCCCATTGCTACTGCGTTTGCAACGGTGCGCATGCGTGTTGTGTTATCGCCACATGCAAAAATTCCATGAACAGTAGTTTTATGAAAAGCATCTATTTTAATGTAGCCTTCGTTGGTCAATTCGCATCCGAGTGTTTCGGGCATCTTACAGTGCTGTTCAAATGGAGCAGGTGCATAAATTGCTTTGACGGAAGATTTTGTGCCGTCTTTGAACAAGACATTTTGAAGATGCCCATTATTGTGTTGCAATCTTTCAATTTCGCGTTCGGTTATTTTTATATGATGCTTTTGAAGTTGCGCAGTTTGTTCTTGAGTGAATGCGGAAGTGCCATTGGTAAATAGGGTTAAATCATTTGTCCAGTTTGAAATAAGCATTGCTAATTCATAACCATTTGCTCCATTGCCAAGAATGCCGGTCTTTTCATTTCTCACTTCGTAGCCATGGCAATAGGGACAATGGAGAACCGAAATACCCCAACAGGCAGGGAATCCGGTAATGCCCGGCAGCATATCCCTGATGCCTGTTGCAAAAATTAACTTGTCTGCCCAAAATGTTTCGCCTGATGCTACCTAAATTTCAAAACCATTATCTGTTTTTATTCCGTGGGTTGCCAAACCGTTGAAAAAAGTTACGGTGTTATATTTTTCCACTTGCTGTTTTGCAAGCGTTGCAATTTGCAATGGCGTTTTTCCATCTTGCGTAAGGAAATTATGCGAATGCGGGGTTGGCGCATTGCAAGGGTTGCCGCTGTCAATAATCAGCACCTGTTTCAACGCCCTGCCTAAAGCCATACCTGCCGCCATGCCTGAATAACTTCCGCCAATGATGATTACATCAAATTGTTTAAGATCTGCCATGTTGTTATTTTTTGTCATCACTGGTTGAAAAAAGGTGCATTAAAAAATTAACGATTGGTAAGCCAATAAACACTACAAAAGGAACTAAGGCAATAGTCAAAAACAACGTTCTTTGATATAGCGGCAACGCAGATAATAGACCGCCAAACAGGTAAAGAAGCAATGTGATCGATGGATAAATAACTACCCAGATTTTTAGCGATGCAATTAACTTAACTTTTGTTTTCATGCTTTAAAAATTACTTTTTTGAAATGCATTTTATGTAATGCAAAAGTAATTGCGGCAGCAAGCCAAATAGTAGGACTATAATGAAGTTGAACAGGACTTATTTGAAATTATTTCTAAACACCTCAGGCGAATATCCAGTATGCTTTTAAAAAAATCTTATGAAGTAGGAAATATCCCCGTAACCCAATTGATCTGCTATTTGGTTTACAAGATTAGATGTTGCAAGAAGGTGTCTTTTAGCTTCCAATATAATATGTTCATTGATCAGTTCAGAAGGAGTCTTATTCAGTGCTGCTTTGGTTACCGCATTTAGTTGATAGATGGAAAGGTACATCAGACCTGCATATTGCGATACTTGTTTGTGAGTGGCAATATGTGTTTCTAAAAAATCTAAAAAAATCTCCAATTGCTCCTGAGTGTATGAACTAATATCATAAGAAGAGATTTTTTTATTTTGACGATGCCTTACAAATTCGATAAAGAAAATACTGAGGCTTGATTTTATGACTTCCTGGTATCCTTCCTTTTTGTCGATGTACTCCTGAAAAATATAGGTTAATATAATAAGCAACTTTTTAACCCTTTTGGCATCGAGCTGACAAAGGTTTTTATTACTTGCCTTACGCAACAGCTGCGCTGATGCAATATCATTAGGATAATAAAAATCCGTATTAAATTGCATCAGGTACCCTGTACTTCCAGCATTCAAAGTAAGCTGATGTACCTGCCCCGGCCGCATTAAGAATACAGAATAGTTACCAACTTCATATTGTGTAAAATCTATCTCGTGGTAACCGGCACCTTTTTTCAAAACCAGGATAAAGAAAAAATCATGTCTGTGAAGTTCCTGAACCATGTCTTTACCATTCAGCAACTCTTTAATATCCCTTATGCTAAAGTTGCAGGAAAAATCCGGCTCTTTCTGTGCTGTGCTGATATATCTTACAGGTATACTTTTCATTTGACTGAATTATGCAAAGCCTTTTATGCAAACACGGGGATCATGTTTTAATCAAATGTAATCACATTTTGTAAAGCAATTCAGTTACTGGTAATGCGGTGGAATCACACTTGAATAATATCTTTGAAAAAACGGTTCAACCCATGCCACTTTCCTTAGCATTGGTTTACTAATAAAACTGAACCATCACTTTTTGCAGACAAATATGACCTGTTTGCATATCATTTTACGCAAAGACAAAACAAAGAGAGACCTTTAACTCTTTCGGGATGGAATTTTTAAATTATGAAAAAGTCACTTGTCGTTTTAATACATATTGCATTTTGGATCTTATACTTTGTAATGGTATCTATTGCCTTGGGCTTGTATTATAGAAGTAACCATAGTGTATCAAATGTAATAAATGCATTTAAAAGCATTTTGCTTTTTGCGTTTATTCCTTCTTGCATTTCCTATTTTTTATATTATTTCCTTCTGTTTCCAAAGTATCTTCAACAAAAAAAGATTCCTCTTTCAATAATTCATGGCATCGTCATTTCAGCAGGAGCAGCCATCTTTGGATATGCAATACTGAGGTATTTTATAGAATCAGGCGGTGTCATTGATATGGACAACGGCGGTAAAAATGGAAGGTCCACCGCCGTAACCGTAATAGGTGCTATGACACTCATTGGTATAGTATCTGGTGCAGTAGCATTGGTTATAAAAGGTTTTATCACCTGGTTTAACGAAATAAAATTGAAGGAGGCCTTAAAAGAAAAAGCGCATGAAATGGAAATGGCTTTAATAAAATCGCAGCTAGATCCACATCTCTTATTCAACACCATTAATAATATTGATGCACTGATTTTAAAAGACGCCGTGGCTGCATCAGACTATTTAAATAAATTGTCAGACATAATGCGGTTTATGCTTTACGAAACAAAGCCTGATCAAATTCTTCTTTCAAAAGAAATTGAGTACATAGAAAAATATATAGCACTGCAAAAAATAAGAACGGCGAACAAAGATTATGTGCACTTTGCAATAACCGGAAATGTAGGCAGTAAGTACATTGCACCAATGATATTTATTCCGTTTATTGAAAACGCTTTTAAACATACCAATAATAAGAAACTCGAAAATGCCATTTCTATTGATATATGCGTGAAGGCACAGAAAATAGAGTTCAGCTGTAAAAACAAGTTTGATTCAAAACCATTGGCGCAGCAACCTGACAGCGGTTTAGGTAATGAACTCATTCAAAAAAGATTAAACCTTGTTTATGCAGGAAAACATACTTTAGAGGTGCATAAAACAAGTGACCTTTATAGCGTAGACTTAACAATCATCAATGGATAAATATACCTGCATCATCATAGAAGACGAGCCCCTGGCTCTGGAAAAAACAAAGGACTTTGTAAACAAAGTTCCTTTTTTGCATTTAAGCGCAACCTTCGACAATGCACTCACAGGGCTTACGTATCTAAATAACAACAAAGTAGATGTACTTTTCCTTGACATCAATATGGATGAGTTATCCGGTATAGAATTGCTTGAAAGTTCAAAAATAAACAGCCAGGTTATTATTACAACTGCCTACCAGGAGTATGCTTTAAAAGGTTACGAGTTGCAGATTACTGACTATCTCTTAAAGCCATTTACATTTAACCGATTTTTACAGGCCGTAAATAAAGCACAGGAAAATTTAGCTCATCGTCCCCT
>JANXWM010000318.1 GCA_025351145.1 Chitinophagaceae bacterium | reverse complement strand
AAAATAAAGCCTTCTGTTTAGAGAAGGCCGTTAATACATTTTTTGTACCAGGCTGAAGAATTGCTATAAAGCACCGCTTGCGTCGCACTCTTGTACTGAAGAATATTGTTGAGCAATGCGAAGAAAAAACCTGTCAGGTATCAAAGACCTGACAGGTTTAAAACAAATTTTCAAATTATTGTTTGCGAATAAATATTTGTGTAAAATAAATGGTGCCGTCTTTTGTTTGTGCAAGCCCGATGCCGGTAAAATTATAATTGCCTTCCATATTCTTTTTATGACCGGGGCTGTTTATCCACAACTCTACCACAGCTTTTGCATCAAGATGACCATAAGCCACATTTTCCGCCATAGCCGAAACCTGACCAATATTCTTAGAAATGGCATTCATTCGGTCATCAAAGCCATCGTGGCCAAAAGGCATTCGTCTGAAAGCCATATCTGCGCTGTGCTTTACAGATTCGGTGGTAGCTGCATCAATCAATTGCAGAGGAGGAAGGCCTACAGATTTTCTATGCTGGTTTACATACATCAGTATGTCTTTTACCATACTGGTACTAACCGTTGTACCGGTTTTGTTTGCAACACTTGCAGAAGGTATCGTTTGTTTTTTGCAGGCAACTGCATTTAGAGAAATCAGGAGCAACAATATTCCATACCAAAGATTATTTAAACGCATATAAATTGTTTTTAAACTCATAATAGTCAAGTATTGTACCGAAACGTTTTTAATACTGCTCTATTATGAAACCCAACATTAATTACCAATTCTTTTGCAAGTGATGTTTCTGTTCATTCTTGTTCCGAAAGTACAAGAGTGCGACGCAAGAGGTGATGCCATGAAATACTTCTGCCCGGTTCAAAAAACTATAACTGGAAACTTTCCAGTTCTTCAATCATTTTTGTGCTGCCGATAAATAAAGGTGTGCGCTGATGCAGTTCCGTTGGTTGAATATCGAGAATGCGTTCTTTGCCGTTGGTTGCTTTTCCGCCCGCAACTTCTATAATAAATGCGAATGGGTTGCACTCGTATTGCAGGCGCAGCTTGCCATTGCGGTTATCGGCGGTGGTGGGGTACATGAAGATGCCGCCCTTTATCAGGTTGCGGTGAAGATCGGCTACCATGCTTCCAAAATAGCGCTGCGAATAAGGGCCGCCATTCTCTTTTGTTTTATGCTGGCATTCGGTGATGTACTTGCGCACAAATTCATCGTACTGAAAAAAATTGCCATGATTTACTGAATAAATTTTTCCATGCTCCGGGCATTTTATATCAGGGTGGCTTAAACAATATTCGCCGATAGAAGGGTCAAGCGTAAAGCCATTTACACCGCGGCGTGTAGCATACACAAGCATGGTTGACGAACCATAAATTACGTAACCCGCGGCCACCTGGTTTATACCGGGCTGCAGAAAATCCTTTTTGCTGCAAGGGCCGCCAACTGCGCTTTTTCTTTTGTACACACCAAAGATGGTACCTATGGAAATATTTACATCAATATTGTTGCTGCCATCAACGGGATCGAACATAACCACGTACTTGCTGTTGTTACTGATCTCATCATCAAAGATCACAATATCGTCCATCTCTTCACTCGCCACACCTGCACAACTGATGCCGTGCTTCATTACACCCATAAATTGCTTATTGGCGAATACATCTAATTTTTTTACATCTTCGCCCTGCACATTGGTAATGCCTGCATCGCCAAGAATATCTACCAACCCGGCTTTGTTAACTTCTACATTTACACGTTTGGAAGCAAGGCCAATATCCCTTAGCAGGCTGCTAAGCTCACCTGTTGCGTTTGGAATGTTGCGGTATTGCTGAATCGTAAACTCATCCAGCGTTTGTACTTTACGGTTAATATTCATATTGCGCGGTTTGACGGCAAAAGTAACTTTATAGAAAACTTTGAGATTTCATTCGCCCTATCTTTGTTCAACAACTCTGTATAAAATTTAAAAGGTTTCAAAGGATTGTTATGAAAGTATTCAAATTCGGTGGTGCAAGTGTAAACAATATAGAAAGGATCCAAAATTTAAAGAACCTGCTGGATGGTTTTGAAGGCGAACAGTTAATGATCATTATTTCTGCCATGGGCAAAACGACCAATGCGCTTGAAAAAGTAGTTGAAGCCTTTTTTGCAGGCAATAAAGACGAAGCGCTGCAGCTGTTTGAAGGAATAAAAAAGCAGCATATTACCACTTCAAAATATATACTGGTTACAAAATTTAATGAATGCCTTGCCCAGCTTAGCGAATTTTTTACAGAGATAGAATGGCTGCTGCACGATAAACCCGTTCGTGATTTTGATTATTATTACGACCAGGTGGTTTGTGTGGGCGAACTGCTAAGCACCTGCATCATCAGTCATTTTTTAAATGAATATGAAATACCGAATAAATGGCTCGATGTAAGGGATCTTATACGTACTGATGATAACTTTCGCGATGCCACCATTGACTGGGATTATACCGCGGAAAAAGTAAATAAACTGCAGCAGGAATGGGATAAGGAACAAGCTACAAACATTTATATAACCCAGGGCTTTATCGGTTCAACAGATGAGAATGAAAGCACCACGCTTGGCCGCGAAGGCAGCGATTTTACCGCAGCTATTTTTGCCAACTTATTAAATGCCGAAAGCCTCACCATCTGGAAAGATGTTGAAGGCGTAATGAGTGCCGACCCCAAACAATTTCCCGATGCACAGCTCATCAGCGAACTTAGCTTCGACGAAGTAATTGAGATGGCTTATTACGGCGCACAGGTTATTCATCCAAAAACCATTAAACCCTTACAGAACAAGGGTATCCCGCTGCACGTAAAATGTTTTCTCGATGCGTCTTTGGCGGGTACAACCATCTATAAAAAACAGGTAAAAAACTTGCCGCCCATTGTTATCATCAAACAAAACCAGGCACTGATGCACCTGCACAGCCAGGACTTTTCTTTTGTTGGCGAAAAGCCCATGAGCCGCCTCTACGAAATATTTGCACACATAAAAATTAAACCCAACCTTATACAAACCGGCGCTATCAGTCTGCAAATTTGCCTCGACGATAAAAGCGACAAAATAGACCAGCTTGCCGCAGAAGCCAGCAGTATATTTGATGTCCAGGTAGAAAAAGGGTTGAGCCTTTTAACCATTCGTCATTTCAATAATCAACTGCTTAATCAAATGATCGAAGGAAAGGAAATTGTTTTAAAGCAACAAGACAGGGAAACAGTGCAGGTTCTGTATAAATAACGCAATTATATGGGCCCGGCAATTGTACTTCGTAGCATCGTCTGTTGCGTCGCACTCTTGTACGTTCGGAACATTGCTGAACAAAAAATACAAACTGCAAAGGCGGGGAGATGTTGAGCGATTTTAAATTTGTCTATGCGGCTTTGCATATCTGCGGTTAAAACCTTCGCTTCGGTAAAGCTCACCATTAATCCGAACGTACAAGAGTGCGACGCAAGTAAAGCTCAATCAAGGTTCTGTTGCCGGGTTCAAAATAACTTTCAATAAAATAATTTACAACAATCATATCCACTATTTTGTAATTTAGTAACCTCTTCAAAAAAATTAAGATTATGCCTTCTTACAACTTGCTTATTAACGATAAAAATTACACTGTAGAAGCAGATGCAAAAATGCCGCTGCTTTGGGCAATCCGCGACCTTGCGGGCCTTACCGGAACTAAGTTTGGCTGCGGTATTTCGCAGTGCGGTGCCTGCACGGTGCACTTCAACGGAACGCCGGTGCGTAGTTGTTCCATCCCTGTATCGTCTGCTGTTGGTCAAAAGATAACCACTATCGAAGGCCTTTCTGCGGACAATTCGCACCCTGTGCAACAGGCCTGGATTGCAGAACAGGTGCCGCAATGCGGCTATTGCCAGAGTGGGCAAATAATGGCTGCCACTGCATTGCTTAAGAAAAATGCAAACCCAACAGACAAAGATATTGATACTGCTATGCAGGGTTATTTATGCCGCTGCGGAACTTATAACCGCATACGTGCGGCAATTAAAACTGCATCGCAATTAATGAATAAAGCTTCCACCAACTAAATAAGGCAACAATGGAAACGATCAATAAAAATTTATCGCGCAGAAATTTTCTACGCATTTCCGGTATGTCGGGCGCTGCGCTTACCATAGGCTTTTACCTGCCCGCCTCTGCAAAAGAAAAGGCAGAAATGATTACAGGTAACGATGCGATAAGTCAGAATTTTGAAATGAGCGCCTGGATTTCGATCGATACTTCGGGCAAGGTTACCCTTATGAACCACCGTTCAGAAATGGGTCAGGGTTCCTACCAGGTAGTGCCCCAAATGATCGCCGAAGAACTGGAGGTAAACCTCGATAAGGTAAATATTTTATTTGCCCCCGGCAACAACAAAAAATATGGCAGCCAGATAACGGGTGGAAGTTCTACTGTACGTGGCTCGTATAAAAACCTATTGCGTTTAGGTGCCACTGCCCGTGAAATGCTGATAATAACTGCAGCTAAAAAATGGAACGTAAATAAGGATGAATGTTATGCGTTGAATGGTGAAGTAATTCATAAACCTTCGGGCAGGAAAATAGGCTACGGCGATTTGGTTGAAGAAGCTTCTAAATTAGAGCCGCCGAAAAATATAAAATTGAAAAACCGCGAAGACTACTCTATTATTGGAAAGTCTTTACCAAGGCAGGATACACCGCTTAAAGTAAACGGCAAAGCCATTTTTGGTATTGATAAAAAGTTGCCCGGCATGCTGTATGCGGTTGTAGAACGCAGTCCGCGCATTACAGGTAAAGTAAAAAGCATTGACGATACTGCTGCAAAAGCAGTTCCCGGTGTTAAACATGTTTTAAAATTCAGCGTGCCGTTTTCGACCGCATGATGGAAGGCGTGGCTGTTGTGGCAGATAATTTATGGGCTGCCATGCAGG
>JANXWM010000304.1 GCA_025351145.1 Chitinophagaceae bacterium | reverse complement strand
AAAACAAATGCAAAAGCAGAAGCAATGAACAGTAAGATACAACGCTTCATTACAGCTAATTATGGCGTAAGAGATAAAGACTTCTTTCTTTACAGGTTAGCTCATTACTACTCTTAGCACCTCAAAGTATTAATTAGCCTTGCCCAGGGATCTTTAAGCAACTGGGCAGCGGGCGGGGAAAAATTTTCTCTTTCACTAAACACTTTTCTTAATGCCCATGCATATTATAAAAAAGAGAAAAACAGCTGGGACAATAATTTGGATATTTACTACGGTATAGTAAAAACCACATCTCAGGGTACAAGAAAAAACGATGACAGATTTGACCTGACTTCTAAATATGGACGTGCCCTCAATTCGAAATGGAATATCTCCGGCTTATTTGATTTAAGATCTCAATTTTTTAAAGGTTATAATTTCCCTGATGAAACAACTAAAGTCTATAATTCTAATTTCTTTTCCCCGGCATATATATTGCTTAGCCCAGGTTTCGATTACCACCCTACTCCTAATTTTTCATTGTTTCTGTCACCGGCTACCGCAAGATGGATTGTTGTAAATGACACAACTCTTTCAACATTGTATGGTTTGGAAGCCGGGAAGAAAAGCCTTTTTCAATTTGGTGCTTATGCAAGTGTCAACTATTCCTGCAACCTGGGGAAAACAGTTACTTACAAAGGCAAACTCGACCTGTTCTCTAACTATAAAAGCCACCCCCAAAACGTTGACTTGTATATGACCAACCAGTTTGCAGCAAAATTATCCAAAGTCTTATCTGCTACATGGAGCGTTTCTATGATTTATGATGACGACGTAAAACTTTTTGGTAAAGATGGCACTTCACCCGGCCTGCAGTTTCAGTCTTTATTTGGCGTAGGCCTGTTAGTAAAACTTTAACTGACACTTTCATAATTTTTGTAAGAGACAAAAATTATTGATTGCTTTATTCCTTGTATGGCTCAAAGTAAACATATTGGTTTTTCATTTTTATTAAATTCATCAGTAAGCTGATGTTTCAAAATCATAATTTGAAACAGTGTTGCTGTTTATCAAAAAAAATCGCCCCCAAAATAAAGCTGCTATTAAAGATGAATTAAATTTTCAAACTCATTTTACTTTTCATGTCTGTCTGTGTCTTAAATCAGCAAAACTAATCTTGCATCATTATCGTTTTACATTATTTTTACCCGAATCAACATCGATTATGTTCAGTAAATAGTTTGTGTTCGTTCAAATTGTTAATCTAAAAACATGGCTTTATGTCTTTAAAAAAATTACTTAGTCAGTTCTTTTTAATTTGTTTTACTGTCGGTGTTTTTGTGCTCCCATCAGTGGCCAAAGCACAGCAGAAGTATAATGTTTTATTCATTGCCCTTGACGACATGAATGAACGGGCTGATTTTCTGGGTAGTTCATACGCAACAACCCCCAACTTGCATCGGCTTCTGGCTCGTGGTATGAATTTTACCCGTGCGTACAATCAGTTCCCGCTCTGCAGCCCTTCAAGAACGTCATTAATGGTTGGATGGCGTCCCGATAGCACGAAGATTTATAATGATAAAACACGGCCAAGGGATAGCCTGGGGCCAAATGTTGTTATGCTTCCGGAGTATTTTAGAAACAATGGCTACCACACTGAGCGTTATGGCAAAATTCTTCATGGAACCTACGAGAATGATTGTAAATGGGATTATGCTGAACCACCTGAAAGGCATGATGGAGGTTTACTGCCAACTGGTGGCGGTTCTTCCAATTCATCTGATATTTCTGAATCTGTTACAGCCGCCGATGGTAGCTGGTGGATATATGATATTGCAGACTCAGTTGATGAGGATGGAATGGAAGCCAGACATTTGGTAGCACGCATGAAGCAGCCGGTTACACAGCCATTTTTTTATGCGTATGGAACGCATATTCCCCATAATCCGTTTACTCCAAGTTTAAAGTATTGGAATATGGAAGGTGATCCATCCGTTCAGCAACCCCTTCCGGTTGATGAGTCAGGCACTTTAGGTGATGTGGGAAATGGGTCGGGAAACATTGTCCTCCCCAATACCCCTCCAAATGATAGGGCTGATGTTCCGGATCTGGCATTTAACGGTCATCCAATCGTAATTAAAACTGATGATGACTGGAGAAATACACTTCATGCATATGATGCTCAAATGCAACAGGTGGATTCATCCATAGGACTAATTCTTAACGAAATGGATCGCCAGAATCTCTGGGATAATACAGTTGTGGTTCTTTGGAGCGACCAGGGACAACATCTTGGAGAGCACGAAGGTACCTGGAAGAAAATGACACTCTTTAAAGAATCGCTCCACGTGCCGTTAATTGTTTGTGTACCCGGTAAACAAGGCAACAGCACTTGCCCCAGGCTTGTCGAATATGTTGATCTATACCCTACATTGGCGCAGTTGTGCGGGCTGGATCCGCCGCCAAATATGCAGGGTACCAGTTTTGCTCCATTAATTGACAATCCAGCACAGCCATGGAAAAGAGCTGCATTTTCTCAGCTCAGGAGAGATAATGG
>JANXWM010000268.1 GCA_025351145.1 Chitinophagaceae bacterium | reverse complement strand
CATGGCAAAGGCAAAGTTGTTTGCGCAAATTCATCGCTGTAGGTTGTAGTCATTAAACTATCCCACCAAAGCTTTAAAACGGTTGGGCCTTTTTCTGTTGCATTACTTTCAAGGTTCCAGTTTTTGAAAATGTCCAGGTATTTTTCCTCATTAATATTGAGGTTTCTTTCATCAATATACTTCAACAGAACTGGTTTTACAATTTCTGCAAACACATTGTAATTACTGGTTTGCATGCGTTCCATATCATCGGTGGTAATATTATGCATTCCTGAAAGGTCCCGGTTAACAATGAACCCACGATACAAAGGATATGTTCCCCCAAGATAATACGGGTAAGAAGTATCGTAGGGCAACTGGTTGGCACTGCTAACAAATCCCCTGGCTGGGTTATGCATTATAAGGTTTGCACTGTCTGGAATAAACCCCCGCCAGGCGTAAGTAGTATCATCTCCCGGCATTATAAAATCGCCCTGCCCTTTCCATTTGGCCGGGAACTGGCCTTGTTGTTTTAAAGCAATATCTCCCTTTTTTGTGGCAAAGATCATATTCTGTCCGGGACACTGATAAGTTGAAATTGCATCAAGATAATCATTGTAATTTTTTGCTTTATCAAGTTTATAAAAAGTGATGATTTCATTGCTGGTATCATGTGCCTTCCAGCGGCAGGCATAGGTTTTATCGGTATGTAATTTATCCGGGTAATGCCTGTCGTACATTACCGGCCCCCAAACTGTTAAAGCAATATGCTCGGTATCGCTGGCCTTACCCTTTATTTTAATTACCTCATCTATAAAATCTGCTTTACGCCAATTGCCGTTGTACCAGTATTCCTGCATGGTACTGTCTTTAAACTTCACATCATAATAATCACGTACATCTCTTTCTGCATTGGTAAAACCCCATGCGCAACTGTCGTTAAAGCCAATTACAATAGATGGTGAACCCGGAAAACTTGCTCCATAAGCATTAAACTCTGGAGTAGAAATTTGCATTTGATACCATAACGAAGGCAGGTTTAAACCAAGATGCGGATCATTGCATAAAATAGGCCTGCCACTTTTTGTTCTGGAACTGTCCACAGCCCAGTTATTACTGCCATTATTTTTATTGGGCTTTTCCTGCGTTATTGCAGGTTCAACCGTTTCTTTAAAATTAAAATAAAGGGAATCTGCATGTGCAGGCGGCTCCATATTTAAACCGTGCTTTGCAAACAAAGTCCCTTTAGGATTAATGGGATCAAGAGAATCCTGTCCGTAAGGATACAATGCCGCATATTGTTCTTTGGTGAAAACAGATTTTGCATTTGTTTTTTCAAAGTCTTGCTCAAATCCTGCAAGATCATACGACATATATTTCAGGAACAAAGCTGATTTTAAATTTGTCCAGGGTTCGGGCTTGTAATCGAGCAGTTTATATTCGAGCGGATAACTGCTTTCGTTCAAAGAATTAATATAGGCATTTACCCCTGCTGTATAAGCATCGCAAACCGCCTTTGTTACAGGGTTGGCTTCTATTACTTTTAGCGCATTTTCAGCGCTGTAAACCATCCCAAGGCGACGAAAAAATTTATCAATATTCAAAAAATTGGTTCCATTGGCGCTGTCGCCCATTATTTCACTCAGCCTTCCGCCAGCGGCATAAGTTTGAAAATCCATCTGCCATAAACGAAATTTTGCATGAAGGTAGCCCTGAATAAAAAAAGCATCATGCTCATTGTCTGCATAAACATGCGGTACAAGTTTATCGTCAAAATATACTTCAGCTTTTCCTTCCAGGTTATCAAATTTCAAATCCTTATCAAACGAAATATCAACGGGTTCAGCATTTTGCCAAAAGCCCTTTTGCGGAGAAAGAAAATAGCCCATACGCGGTGTTTTACTGCCGCCAGATTCAATCTGCATATTTAAAACAAACACCAAACCTATTGTAACTGCAGCGCTCAGTATAAAAGGAACAATTCTCATAGCAAACAATTAATCGCTGAAAGTAGCAATTATTAAGAAATAAATACAGGAATTATGAGCCGGCGACAGAATATCTATTAAGCTTTACTTGCGTCGCACTCTTGTACGTTTATAACTATATTCGGCTTTTCCCACGCACGGTGTATTAAACCCATGTGCAAATACTTTTCAATCATCTTTATTCAATGTTCTTTTTTAATACAAAACCATTATTTTTGCCGCCCGTTTGGGGAGGTAGCTCAGTTGGTTAGAGCGCAGGATTCATAACCCTGAGGTGACGGGTTCAATTCCCGTCCTCCCTACAAAAGCCCTTCGAAATTTCGAAGAGCTTTTTTATGTCTATACTTAAAATTTTATAAACCCCGTACGCAATAATCAGTACTTCCTGCATCAACATTTTTTTCACTTTCAAACTGTCCGCTGCAAAAAATTGTGCAATAAATGTAAACCGGTTGCATAATGCCGAATATTGCTCCTTCAGTACAAGAGTGCGACGCAAGAGAAGACTAATAGCAGTAATAAAGCGTGGTTCATAAAAAAACCATTGCATACTTTAACTGCGTAAAATATAATTGGCAAAAAAAACTCCACCGGTATCGATGGAGTTTCATTTGTCATAGCAATCAAAGAGGCTCAGGCAACTACGTTAAGTCTTTCAAAACAGTCAATAAAAGTAAACAAAGTTTTCAATCTGCAGAGGGGGCTGCGCTTAAAATTTCTTTATTTACATTAGCAGCATATTTTTTAAAATTTTCAACAAAAAGTTTAGCCAGCTCTTTTGCTTGCTTGTCATATGCTTCTTTATTTGTCCAGGTATTCCGTGGATTTAATAACGCATTTGGCACATTGGGACAGTTTTTAGGAATCATCATACCAAACACCGGGTGTTTTTCCATTTCCACATTATTCAATTCCCCGTTCAATGCGGCGGAGATCATTGCTCTTGTATAACTTAATTTTATTCGGGCACCGGTACCATAACCACCACCAATCCAGCCGGTATTAATCATCCATACGTTTACATTAAGCTCCTTCATTTTTTGCCCAAGCATTTCTGCATAAAAAGACGGATGCAGCGGAAGGAATGGTGCTCCAAAACATGCACTAAATGTAGCTTTCGGCTCCGTTACTCCTGCTTCTGTACCAGCAATCTTCGCAGTATATCCGCTCATAAACTGGTACATAGCCTGTCCTGCTGTTAACCTGCTGATAGGGGGCAAAACTCCATACGCATCGCAGGTTAAAAAGAAAATATTTTTTGGTGTACTGCCAATACTCGGTTCTAATGCGTTACTTATATAATGCAGCGGGTAACTAACCCTTGTATTTTCAGTTATCGATTTACCTGAAAAATCAATTTCATCGCTGTTGCCAATAAAAGTTACATTTTCAACAAGTGCACCGGAGCGTATGGCGTTAAAAATTTCCGGCTCATTGTCTTGACTAAGATTGATGCATTTTGCATAACAGCCACCTTCAAAATTAAAGACTGAATTATTGTTCCAGCCATGTTCATCATCGCCAATCAGTTTCCTGTTTGGGTCTGCACTTAAAGTAGTTTTACCTGTACCGCTTAATCCAAAAAAAACAGCAACATCGCCTTTGCAACCCATGTTTGCACTGCAATGCATGCTTAGTACGTTCTTATCGTGTGGAAGTATAAAATTAAGCACCGTAAAAATGCTTTTCTTCATTTCTCCTGTATAACCGGTGCCACCAATAAGAATGGTTTTATGCGTAAATGAAATAACCGCAAAATTTTCCTTGCGGGTTCCATCTTCTTTTGCATCAGCTTTGAAACCGGGTGCCTGGATAACGATCCATTGAGGTTGAAAATTTTCCAGCTCATCTTCACCTGGACGAAGGAACATATTATAAGCAAATAAATTGCCCGACGGATTTTCATTGATCACACGAATGTTCATCCTGTACGTTGGATCTGCACAGGCATAAGCATCGCGTACCCAAACCTCGTTACACGAGTTCAAATAATGCAGCATTTTTCTCTTTAGCTGTTGAAAATATTTCTCTTCAATAGGTATATTAAAAGTATTCCAGTCAACCGTATTTGCCGTAATAGAATCTTTTACAGTGAATTTATCCAACGGACTGCGCCCGGTAAATTCACCTGTATTAATACATAATGCACCTGTATTATTAAGAACGCCCTGTTCAAGCTGAAGCGTTTGTGATGTAAGCTCTTCAGAACTTAGCTGGTAATGTACGTTTGGGTTAGTAAGCCCTAACTGAGCGAGTTCTTTCCCCGGAATATTTAATGTTGCTACCGCCATACAAAAATGATTTATTTGGAGCACGAAGGTAAGTTCACTAAACTTACTACCGTTAGTTTATGCCGATAAAAACATAGGAAATATCCAATGAAACGGATATAAATTTTGAGGGCTTATAACCTGAAGAGTAAATACGTCGAAATTTTAAACCGTTTCTAAAAATATCTTGAAGAAATTATAAAATTTGAAAGCTTTAAAATGCTGATTATTGAAATTTTTTAATTAATGAATGCCCTCCAGAATGATATTAGTAGCCATGGGTTTACTTTCAATATTTTCTTTTGAGCTTAATTGCTGCTATCATCGTCCCTTGTTACGAATTTGCTGCGTTGCCACGCAAATTCCTCACTTGTACGTTCGGTAATACTGTTGAGCAATATGATACTGCCTCCCTTTTAATCAGTCAGTATTAAGTTAAAAAAAAGCCTGTAAAGTGCTTAACATTACAGGCTTTATACTGTTTGCCAATTGCCGAAATATGTTATAAACGTACAAGGGTGCGACGCAACGAAAGCTTAATAGATATCCCGCCGCCTGGCTCAAAAAGTAACACCAAACTTTTCACCAACAAGTTTCAAATCGGCTGCAACGCTATCCACCAAAGGAATCCCGTCTTTCATGCGTATGGCTTCCATCTCTCTTTCGGGGTCGCCGGGAATCAACACACGATCATAACCTTCTGCTGGTGTTGCATTTCTAAACCGCTGTATCCAGTTATCCATGTGCATTTTAAATTCATCCGCCGGGCGAAATGCATCAACACGCATAGCGCCAAAAAAATGCCCCAAACCTACGCCAGGCATATTTTCGGGCATGGCTACATACGCAGGAAACGGCGGTGCCCATGGGCCATAACTTGCACCGCTTAATACAGCAGAAAATATGTCAACAATGCTGCCCAAAGCATAACCTTTATGGCTACCATGCTCCCTGTCGCTGCCGAGTGGCAACAAGGCACCGGCTTTCTTTAAAATATTGGCGTCAGTAGATTCATTGCCATCTTTATCCTGCACCCAGCCCAAAGGCATATCTGCATTTTTACGTTGCAAAATTTCCAGCTTACCATTGGCTGCAGTGGTTGTTGCAAAGTCTGCAACAAAAGCGGGTTGCTCATTGGCAGGAATAGCAACTGCAATCGGGTTGGTGCCCAGCATTCTTTCCACACTAAAAGTGGGCGCAACAAGGGCGCTTGCATTGGTCATGGCCATGCCGATCATATCATGCTTCAAAGCCATCATGGCGTGATAACCTGCTATGCCAAAATGGTTGCTGTTCTTTACACTTACCCAACCGGTACCCACAAGCTTTGCTTTATCAATGGCCACCTGCATGGCGAATGGAGCAACTACCAAACCGAGTCCGGCATCGCCATCAACAACGGCGGTTGAAGGTGTTTCGTACACCACTTTTATATCGGGAGTTGCATTGATTCTTTTTGCTTCCCACAAACGCACATAACCACTTAGCCTCGCCACACCATGACTGTCAATACCCCGTATATCCGCAGCCAGCAAGGCTTTGGTGGCGGTGGTGGCATGCTCATAAGAGCAGCCGATGCTTTTGAAAATGTTGTAAGTGAAGTTATAAAGCTGATCGTAAGAGAATATTTGTTCCATGTGTGCAAGATAATAAAGTGGCAGTCGCCAGCGTAGTGCTGCTGAATGATTGCGAAAATAATTTTTATGGCCCGGCTGTAGTAATTCTGGTGATTGCCTCTTGCATGCAAGGATGCTTTATGCTTATTCTGTCCAGGGAACAAAAACACCTGTTGCCGTAAATGTTTTAATTATACTAAATTTGAAACAGAACCTCTTAATTAATAAACATGAAACGATTCTTGTCTTTTACCTGCACGCTTGCCATGTTTGTTTTAGCCCCCGCAACTTTAAGTTTAATAAATGGCTGCAGCAGCGCAAATAAAACCAAAGCTTTAAGTGCTGCATCAACGCAGGATCGATTGCCAAAATCTGGTAAATTAATCAATGATAAACCTGTTGGTAAAGGCTGGGTAAACCTGATTGCTTCCCTGGACGGCTGGAATGCAGCCAAACCTTACTGGACACTGGATAACGGAATTTTACATGGCGATTACAACGGCGGGCAGTTTCATAATTATGCTTATACAAAAACCATCTACACAAATTACGAACTCAACGCTGTTGTGCGCATGAGCGGCAGGGAAGCAAACTCCGGTGTTTGCATACGCATAAAACCAGTTGATGCGGATAATGTTCCCGGGTACCAGGTAGATATGGGCCCGGGGTACTGGGGTTGCCTTTGGGAAGAGCACAGAGCGGGAATGGTGCAGCAATACCCCAAAGAGCTGGCTGATAAATTAGTAAAAGAAAACGACTGGAACCATTACTATATTATAGCCAACGGGCACCATATACAGGCATGGTTAAATGGCGTTAAAACCATTGATACAATTCATACGGCGGGGTTTAGTGAGGGAGCAATTGGCCTGCAGCTTTGCCATGGCGACAAGCATACCATTGTTGACGTAAAAACATTGAGCATAAGGGAGATAAAATGAACGGAATTTAACGAGACCACATTACCCTTTGCCCGCATTGCATTTTCTGTTAGCCGGGCAGCAATAATACTATGAAGCTTCTCTTGCGTCGCACTCTTGTACAGCAGGAAGTTGATTGGGTTTTTATCTTAGCGTAGATTAAACGTCACCCTGAATTTATTTCAGGGTCTCTTGCAGTGATTTGATAAAATCTATATCTTAGGTAAATGCAACGAGGAGGTTCTGTTTATATCCTTACCAACATTTCAAATGATGTACTTTACATTGGAGTAACATCTAATTTATTCTTTCGTTTACAGGAACACCAAACTGGTAAATATCCAACTTCATTTACTGCAAAATACAACTGCTCCAAACTCGTTTATTATGAAAATTTTCCAACAATTGAAGAGGCTATCTCCCGGGAAAAGCAATTAAAAAACTGGCACCGTCAATGGAAAGAAAATCTTATTATATCTTTAAATCCACTTTGGAAAGATTTAACCAGCCAAATTGAACACTAAAATATTTTGCCCGTCACCCCGAATTTATTTCAGAGTGTTTTTAGTGCTTGCCTTATGTTTTGCCAAGAGATGCTGAAACAAGTTCAGCATGACGTGCGTCACCCTGAATTTATTTCAGGGTCTCTTGCAGTGCTTGTATTATGTTTTGCCAGGAGATGCTGATCCGCCGCGGCGGACAGCATGACGGCAGCGCACTCTTGTACGGCAGGAAGTTGATTGGGCTTTTATCGGTGCGAAGATTGCGGGGTTGCGCAAATACAGCCTATTTGGGTGGATATGCGAAGTTTTTACTGAAAACTTTCGTGTATTTTTGAATTGCGCTAAGTTTAAAAAGACACCCTACTAAAATTGACATCATGAAAAAGTACCAAAACTAATGGAGAAATTTAGCCCAAAAACACAGCTTAAACTTTACGGACTTGATCATTTAAGAGCATTGGCAATATTGCTTGTTTTGGTTTTTCATTACCAAACATATTTTTCTCATCCGTTATGGACGGAATGGTTTGATACAATTGGCTGGACAGGTGTTGACCTGTTTTTTGTACTGAGTGGATTTTTGATTTCATCACAATTGTTTGCCCAGATAAAAAAGGGGAACAGTATTTCCTTAAAGACTTTTTTTATCAAGCGTTTTTTTAGAATACTGCCCATCTACTTTTTTATTGTGTGTATTTATTTTCTATTCCCATTTTTCAGAGAGAAAGAAGCCCTTCCACCCTTGTGGAAATTTTTGACTTTTACTCAAAATTTTGGATTGGATAATGAACACTTCGGAACATTTTCCCATGCATGGTCGCTTTGTGTTGAGGAACACTTTTATTTGTTTTTGCCCCTGATTTTAATTTTTCTGCAAAGCAAAAATCTATTTGCAAAATCGTATTGGATTTTAATTGCTTTATTTATTACAGGAATTCTACTTAGGATTTATATTTGGGGTATTTATTTTCCTAGTGGTGCTACTGATTCCTCAATACCGTCTTGGTCAGAACACATTTACTATCCAACTTATACCAGATTGGATGGACTTTTGGTCGGCGTGGCGATTGCGGCTCTCAATCAATTTGCCCCAAAGCTTTGGGAGAAAATTTCAAAGTGGGGGAATCAATTGATATTATTGAGCCTGGTTTTATTGACAGTTATTTATTTCTTTTTTGCTGGTACTGATTATTCTTCTTCTGTTTGGGGCTTCTCGTTAATTTCAATTGCTTATGGTTTGCTTGTTGCTGGAGCAATTAGTACCTCAAGCTTTTTATATAACTGGAATTCAAGAATAACAACTTTGATTGCAACTCTATCATATGCTATTTACCTTTGTCATAAAAGCATAATTCACATAGTCCAAGAATTGTTGACAAAATCAGGTGTTGACACAAATAGTAGTTTGACGTTTCTGATTTGTATGGTAGTTTGTGTCTTTGTTGCATGGTTACTTAATTTGACAATTGAAAAACCATTTATGAAAATGCGAGATAAAATCCTGAGACCAAAAAAACCTACCGCCAACAATGGGCTTTATGCTATTGGGGCTAGACCAACAAACATCAGCTAAAAGCAAAGCTAATGCCGTTGTGCGTACCTCACGCAACACCTCTTCTAAATTTAGGCATCGGTAAAAGACCATTCCCAATCCAACCGTACAAGTGTGCGACGCAAGAAAAGCTTCATAGATATTCAAATGCCCGGCTCAAAAAAAATACAAACTGAAAACTACAAACTATTTCCCCGGCCGGTCTGCATCGTTAACGCCCCACTTTAAAGAAGGCTTATCGCCCATGGTAAGTACGACGGTGCCGCCCTTCAACAGATCGCTGTGTTTAATGAATGATTTTGTGTAAGGCTTTGCATTAAGCGTTGCCGACTGTATATAAATGTTTTTGTCGCTGAGGTTTTTGGCAGTTACGGTAAACGTTTTTCCATTGGCGAGTTTAATGGTTGTTTCGTTCATAAGCGGCGTACCAAAAACATACTCGCCGCTTGCAGCATTAACAGGATAAAAACCGAGTGCACTCCATACATACCATGCACTCATTTGTCCGCAGTCTTCGTTGCCGCAAAGGCCATCTGGTTTATTGGTGTACAGGTTTTTGGTGATGTAGCTTACACGCTCCGCACTCTTATAAGGCATGCCCGCATAGTTGTAGAGATAAGCGATGTGATGACTGGGTTCGTTGCCGTGTGCATACTGACCAACCAACCCGCTAATATCGTTGGAAATGTTGGTACCACTGAGTTGTGAGCTTACTGTAAAAAGCGAATCCAGCTTTTTTACGAATTGCTGTTCGCTGCCATGCGCACGGATAAGGCCGTAAATATCCTGCGGTACAAACCAGCTATGCTGCCATGAATTGCCTTCGGTAAACATGGCTTTATCGGGATCGTGTTCGGAGTAATAAGGATCAAAATTTTGCACCCATTTTCCATTTGAATTTTTGGCTCTTGTAAAACCAATGGTTGTATCAAATAGATTTTTCCATGAAGTTGACCGCTGCATAAAAGTATTGTAATCTTCTGTTTTGTTCAACCTCTTTGCCACCTGCGCAATGCACCAATCGTCGTAAGCATATTCTAAAGTTACGGTTACGCTGCTGCCATATTTATCCTGCGGCACATAACCATATTTACGATAAACATCCGAGCCGCGAATGGTTTGCATAGCGCTTTTTTTCATGGCTTCAAATGCTTTAAGAGAATCAATTCCTTTGAAGCCTTTAAGTATCGCATCAGTGATGATTGGTATCGAATGGTAGCCCGTCATGGTATTGGTTTCGTTGAACTGCAGATCCCATATCGGCAACAAACCATATTGATCGTAGAAGTCGAGATACGAGTTAATAATATCGGGAACACGCTGTGGCTGCAGCAAAGTAAACAAAGGGCTTTCGGCACGGAACACATCCCACAAAGAACTTACAGAATACACAGCATGATTGCTGTGCTGCACATTGCCTTTTACATTTTTATAATTTCCATTCGCATCACTGAACAACGACGGCGCCAAATAACTATGGTACAAAGCGGTGTAAAAAGTTTGCTTCAATGCTTTGTTATTTGTCTTTACGGCTACTTTACCAAGTTCTTTTTCCCAGGTTGCTTCTGCTGCTTTTTTTGCTTCATCAAAATGCATGTTTTGTGTTTGCTCCAAGGCTTTTAATGCGCCTTGTATATTGGCAAAACTTAATGCTACTTTCATTTCAATGGCTTCATTTGCTTTTGTATCGAATAGTAAACAGGCCACTACATTTTTATTTTTCACAGAGTCTCTTGCTGTGCGGTTGATGCCTTCAAAAAACACTTCACTTTTTGCAGGCTTCGATGTGCGTACTGCAAAAAATACACGCTGGTCTTTTGCCCATCCTGTTGAGTAACGGTAACCAGCAAATGTGCTGTCGTTAATACGTTTGAAGAAACATTCGTTGGCTGCATCCCAGTTAATGGCGAAGCCAAGATCGAAACGGATTATAGCGTCTTTTGCTTGGGGAAATGTGTAGCGGTGAAAGCCGCAATAATTGCTGCAGGTGAGTTCTGCTTTTATGTTGAAATCTTTCAGCAGCACACTGTAATAACCGGGCGAAGCCTTTTCATCTGCATGCGAAAAACTGCTGATGATCTTTGCTGTGGATGGTTGTTTATTTACCATGGGCAAAACAGAAATATCGGCGAGGTCGCCAATGCCGGTGCCGCTTAAATGTGTGTGGCTAAAACCCTGTATAATACTGTCGCTGTAATTGTAACCGCTGCACCAGTCCCAGCCATTTGTGCCGTTGTCCGGACTTAACTGTACCAACCCAAAAGGCATAGCCGCACCGGGATAAGTGTGGCCGTGTGCAGCCGTACCAATGAATGGATCAACATAATCAATTACACGTTGTGCGAATGAAGCAACAGACATAAAACAGAGTGTAGAGACAATGATTTTTTTCATATTAAATGCTCAATTGGTAAGAGGAAATTTGATGAGCCAAACTACAGAAAAAGAATGAGACTTTGGTTGCGTCGCACACTTGTACGGTTGGAAGAAAAGGCAACAAGGCAAAGAGGCAATAGCAAAGAGTTCAATACAATATTTTCATTATTCTCTGTTCGTTGTTCACTGTTCATTTGCGTTCTTCAGTACAAGAGTGCGACGCAACGGATGCTTCATGCATATTCTTCAGCATGGCCAATAAAAATATTCAACAAAAAAGGGACAGCATTTTGTTGCCGTCCCTTTGCAAAATAATTCGATGATTTTTAAAATGGAAGATCATCTGCGGGCTCGCTTATATCGCTTGAAGCCGGAACCGCGGCCATTGTATTATAAGACGATTGCGGAGGCTGATAAGAACCCTGGCTTTCGCCGCCTTCTGGTTTACCGCCCAATAACTGAACACTTGAAACCCGCACCGTTAATGAAGCGCCGCTTTTACCGTTGCTTTCCCAAGTGCGCACTTCGGGCTGGCCTTCTACATATACCTGCGTTCCTTTTTTAAGATAAGGCGCAACAGCGGTTCTGTCTGACCAGTAGGCACATTCAACCCAGGTTGTTTTTTCTTTCTGCACGCCCTGTGCATCTTTATATTTTTCTGTGTGGGCTACGTTGAAGTTCATCACGTTTTTTCCGTTTACGGTATTTACCGTACAATCTTTACCCAGATTTCCGATCACCTGTAATTTAATCATACAATGAGTTTTTTAATTTTATGGCAATAGAGCAATTTACTCAAATTAAATAAAAAAGCCAACCTTTAAGGCTGACTTTTAAATAAATAAATTAACCGGACTATTTACTGAGTTTGGCTTTTAGATTTTCATCCAGGGCATCTAAAAATTCTTCTGTGTACAGGTAGTGGTCACCATGATTTACTTTATTACCGTAGATACACACTGCAAGGTCTTTGGTCATTTTACCGCTTTCAACAGTTTCTACGCAAACTGCTTCAAGCGCATGGCAAAAATTAATTAACTCCTGGTTGCCATCTAATTTACCACGGAATTCCAAACC
>JANXWM010000262.1 GCA_025351145.1 Chitinophagaceae bacterium | reverse complement strand
CAGTTCTACAGGCCTTGATGAAAGTGCCACACAAATAAGCGGCAATGCGATAAAAGAAATTGTTGACTACGTAAAAAGGGCTACCGGTAAAAAAGTTGTTTCCAATGAAAGCGGTACAAGGAGCAGTTCACCCGAACTTGCTGCAGCCATGCTTGATGAGATTTCTACGGCAGGACTGGAATATTTTATCTGGTTCAGCGGCGACGGCGAAGGTGGTGCAAGGGCACTTACAAATGATGATGGCTCATTAAGGCCAAGTGGTGAAGCATTTAAAAATTATGTACAAAAAAATAAAACCGCCAACGATTAATTATAAATTATCTCATCTTAAAAAGCATGACCCAATGGTCATGCTTTTTTGTTTTTAATCTTTTTAATTTTTTCCACTGTTTCCCTCTACCCATTTATTACGAATAATTATTGAGGCTGGGTAAGTATATTTTTTAATGCGTAAACGAATGTTAAAAATCCTGGTATATTTTATAACTTTAATGTGGATTGAGTGAATATAGTAATGCACAATAATTTGTACCAGGTTCACCCTCAGATTACTCCAATTTCTGTAAAAGACCCCATGAAAACATTGTCATAGATTAAAGATAGTACTGTGTAAGTTTTTTGTGTTCGTTTGCAAAAACCTGCATGTGGCATTGCGCAGGTTAAATAGTTATAATCGTACTGCTTAGTTTATATTATTGTTTTTTATAAATGATTCTTATTATCAATTTCACAATAAACCTTAAAATCATGAACACAAAATTTATTATTCTTTTCTCCTGCATACTTTATTGTTTGGTGAGTTGCTCACCCGTTAAAAATGCAGTTCGCCCTGCTGATTATGTACCATCAGTTGAAGTGCAGGTAAATAATACCCCTAAACAAATTGACGACTATGTAACACCTGCCGGTTATATACCTTGCCAGGCAAGAGTATTAAATCCTAAAACCATTACCAATTTCATTACAGGGGCGTTTACATTAAACTTCCCCGGCGGCGTACCTGTTCAATTAAGAAATATTCTTCCACCTCCCGGTACAGCAGCGCATGGCGGTCAGCTATTATTTTCTTCTGCAGGTGGTGGAGCCGCAGGTTCTGCCACGTTAAATATTACTTTACCTGAAGATGGAACTTTTCAAACTTTTTATGTAAAAGGTTCCACTTTAAGTACAGTTGATAAAGATGCCATTATTGAAGTTTTGGAAAACCGTACAAACCCGGATAACAGTTCACGGCTCGATAATATTATCCTTGCAAGAAAATCAATGCAGGTTAAAAGTACCCTGGATGCATTGCCGGGCTCGGATCCAAACATGCAGATTACAATTAACGGAACATCCACCATTGATGATTACCTTACATGGTCTCCTATGACTTGTTATTTGAATATTGACCGCTCAGTAATTTCAGGCGATTATACCGTAACAATCCAAAATGCCGATGGTGGTGATAAATTAAGATTTGCAGACAATACCAGCCTTACCGCTCACACAAATACAGCAACATTATCTTCTATAACCGTAACTATACCTGCAGCACAAAGCTCACTGACTTTTTATGCAGCAGGATATTTTAATGCTGCTTTACCAACAAGCAACAGCAGGGGCAGCGCTTACGATAAAGATGCGGTAATGGAAGTAAGGCTGGGGGCGGGAAGTGGTGGTACCGTTCTTGCCAAAGAAGGAGTAATGGTGAGGATAAGAAAAAATGCCAATGGCCTTACCGTTGAAGAAAGAGACCGCTTTTTAAGAGCCTTTAATTCCCTGAACAGTATATTTGGAAGATATGCAGATTTTTATAACGCCCACCGCCGTAACCCTGCATTGGGAACGGCTTACCGCGATTTTACCGAAATGCATTCTTTTATCGCTTCCGGTGGCGCTTTAGGAATTGCGGGATGGGATAACCGCAACAGCTCTTTTCTTCCCTGGCACCGTGCATTTCTCTTACATATAGAAAGAGACCTGCAAACCATAGACCCAAGTGTAGCCTTGCCTTACTGGAAGTTTGATGCACCTGCACCAGCAGTATTTAGCACCAGCTTCTTAGGTTTTGCCACAGCGCCCAGCAACAACGCAGTGCTCTCAGCTACAAATCCAATAAGCGGATGGGCACCACCAGGTGGCGGGGCATTAATTTCCCGCAGGCCAATATATAACCAGTTAACAGGCATCCCCGCCGGGGTATTATCTGATGTGGCGGTTAATGCAACCCTTCCTAATGGTGTATATAATACCGCATTATTGACGGCAATTGAAACCACCTCCCATGGTGCGGCACATTTACAAAGTGGTACAGCAGGCAGCGCAGACTATATAAACAATTTTGATGCATCGGTAAAAGATCCTTTGTTCTTTTTGCTGCATACAAATGTTGACAGGGTTTGGGCACAATGGCAACGTGCTTACAACCAGTACGACCCCAATACTATTACTGCTTACGATAAGCCTGGTTTGTTCCCCACGGCGGCTCCATTTGGTGCAGACCTTATCTCTGAATATGCAGACGAAACCATGTGGCCATGGAATGGCAAAATAGGGCCAGGTTCTACCGGCAGCACACTTGATGTACGGCCTACAGTTGCACCAATTGGCATATTACCCGAGACTGAAGGTTTTAGGTTTTCACCACTTACTCAACCACAGGTAAAAGCGTTGATTGATTACAGGAGCAACCGCTCCTTTACATCGGTAAATGCAGGATTTAATTTCTGTTATGATGATTCGCCATACTAATAAAATATAAAAAAAATGATTAGCCCGGCTTTCTGTCATCTATTGATCGTTCGTTGCGTCGCACTCTTGTACGTTCAGACCATGATTGGGCACTCTGCAACCTGCAAAAAGTTAGAATGATGCAGTGGCTCCGCACCGGCAGCCCAAAGCTCATGGCTGCTGTGCAGTACAAGAGTGCGACGCAAGGGACGATGATTTAAAATACAAAAGCAGGGTTCATAAAAAAAACAACAAACAATAACCACAAAATAAAGCACAAATGAAAATTTATATAAAGCTTACCATCGCATTACTGCTGTGTTTAACCGGCAGCAGCATGTATGCACAAACGGCAGAGGAACTAAGGAACCAGGCTGCCGCTTACAAACGCAGCGCCTTTGAAGCATACAATGTTTTCTTTAATACCTCGCTGTCAGATGCTGAACGTTTGAAGGCTATCAGCCCTTACGTAACACCTGTTGATGAAAAACAAAAAATAAAATGTGCATCAGTTGCTGAAGATAAAAAAGAGTCGGATGCGATAAGGGCTGCGGCATTGGGCACTACAGTTTTATATCCTGCGTACGATTCAGTTTTGTTTCATGGTATATTAGAATGGATTAAAAATGAGAAGCTGCCATTATTAAGAACGGCTGCATTAAACTCCATTCGTTTTATTGAATTTGAAAGCTCTGAATACAGTGGCGTTGGCCTGCAGATAAGTGAGGCAGCAAAAAGTTTAATGAAAGATAGGGATCATAATTTCAGGCTGGTTGCCTATGGAATACTGGCCGGTAACCAGGACAATTATACACTTGATCTTTTGTTGCAAAACATCAACAAAAAAGATGAATCGCAGTTAACCATTGATGAGAGCCTTGAGCTTTTAAATGTATATGAAAAAAAGAGCAACGAAATGTACGTTGCAGTAAACAATTTATTTAATGATAATGCTATAAGTGCTGCTACAAAAATTGAATGCATTGACATGCTTACGGGGTATAAGCCGGCAACGGATAAAATTGTAGCTGTTTATCAAAATTCAAAAGAACCTTATGAGCTTAGAAAAACAGCCTTGGTAAGTTTATCTGCTTCACAAAAAGAAAAACTGCAGGATTATATAAGCCCAGTAATTTTTAATGAAAGGGAGAACGAAGATATAAGAACCGTATCGTTGAATGTGGTTACTTACCTGCATCAGTCTGGCTGGTACCGTTCAAGGTTTAAGAAGCTTTCGAAATTTAGTGAAGATGTAAAAAATTTATCTAACACTACCTCTTCATCATCAGTTAAAAGCTTAGCTGATTATTATGTTTTAAATGTAAATACTAAATACTGATTACTATGCGAACTATTGTATTTATTATAATCGCTTTTGCATTAATGCAGTTAAAAACTTTTGCAAATAAAAATGGTGCCGATAGCAGCAACAATTCTTTGCTTCAAAAAATACAATCGGCAGATGCATCTGTGGCTGCAAAAGATTTTGCTGCATGGGTAAGCGAAGCTGCAGCCTGCGAAGCATGTACAGATGATCTAAAAAAAGTACTTACTGCCAAATTGCATGATTACGATGCGCTTTATAAGAACCGTGCCTTTTATGAAGCTATTCGGCTTAAGGGTTTTATTGCTTACAATCTTTCATTAACGGGATTAACAGATGAAGCTGCCTCTTTATTAACCGGTGAAATTGCAACAGGCCACGATGCATATATTGTTGCAGCAAGCTTACGGGCTTTATCAACTTATATTTATAAGGATAGTGCGGCATTACCTTACCTGCTTAATTACCTAACCAAAAATGTTTTGCGTGATGAATATGTTGATATTGAAAAATATGAATTGGAAAACCCCCTTACATCAAAAACTTCTGTAAAGAAAGAAGCGCTAGCTGCTATTAAAGCAAACGCAATTGAAACGGATGAAGTAAAAATTGTATTGGAGGCAATTGCATATCCCGAGCAGGGAACATATTATGCAAACGATACTGAATTGCAACAAAAAGCAAAAGAAGTGCTCGCTTCGTTTGCTGAAGAAAAGCCATCCTGTTGTACCAAAAAGCAGGAACAGGAGCCTTTACTTTTTGCTGCTGATGAATCTTACTTCACTACAAAATGGCTGCAGGATAAAGAAAGAAAAAGTACCCTGCCTTCAAACATCCGGATCAACGACCAGTTTGGCCGCAGCATTTCTTTTAAAAAATTAAAAGGTAAACCTATGCTGATGGCTTTCTTTTATACACGCTGCATTAATCCGAATAAATGTTCAAGAACTGTAACAGAACTTGGTAAACTTCAGGCCGTTCTTCAACAGCAATACATAAGCAGCAATATTAATATCGGCCTTGTTTCTTACGACCCGGAATATGATTCTCCTGAGCGTATAAAAAATTATGCTGCATCGCGAGGTTTAAAGGCAGATGAAAACATGCTTGCCATGAATATACCCGAAGCACAGTTGCACCAACTGATGGATGCATTTAAAATAGAAGCAAACTACGATGGCAATATCATCAACATTCACGATGTACAGTTGCTGCTGTTTGATAAAGACAACCGTTTTGTTCGCATGTACGGCCATATTATCTGGAACAATGATGATGTAATAAACGATATCCAAAAGCTTATTACTGAATAAACAGGATTTGTATCCGGCATTTATACATAATCCTTCTTTACAAGGATAAGTTTAAGGCAAGCAATCACAATTGCAGTTAATAATTGCAAATGCGTTAACAAAAAATTACCCGATGTTTGCTCTGTCAGTTAAATGAATTATTTTTAACTGAACAACTTAAATCAAGTTTTATGGAAATTGTGAAATACAAAATTTTATTGTGCGAAGACGACCAAAACCTGGGAATGGTTCTTAAGAATTATTTAGAGCTTAGTGATTATTCAGTAACCCTCGAAAGGGATGGACGTTTGGGCCTCGCTGCTTTTCAGCGCGAAAAATACGATATATGCCTGCTTGATGTAATGATGCCGCACATGGATGGCTTTACGCTTGCCGAAGAAATACGCGACATTGACCCCGATGTGCCCCTGTTTTTCCTAAGTGCCAAGACCATGAAAGAAGACATCATCCAGGGTTATAAACTGGGTGCCGATGATTATATTACTAAACCATTCGACAGCGAAGTGTTGCTGCTTAAAATAAAAGCGATACTCAAACGTAACGAAGAACTTAACAGGGAAAGCGAAAACATGCAATTCGATCTTGGCCGGTATCATTTTAACCCCAAGCTGCGCGAACTTATTCACGATGGCAAAACACAAACGCTTTCTCCCAAAGAGAATGAACTTTTAAAAATGCTTGCCGAGCATAAGAATGATTTGCTGCCACGCGAAAGGGCGTTAAAGAAAATTTGGGGCAGCGATACTTACTTCAATGGACGCAGTATGGATGTGTATATTGCCAAACTGCGCAAGTATTTAAAAGACGATGAAAAACTCGAAATCGTAAACATACACGGCAACGGTTTCAGGTTAGTGGTAACAGAAACAGTTTAGTTAAACATATAAAATACCAAAAGCCTCATGTTGCAAAACGTGGGGCTTTTGTTTTGGGTAGATTTAGAAAATATTTATTAGCCAGGCTGACGCATTTTATGGCATCGTCCCTTGCGTCGCACACTTGTACGGTTTAATCATTATTGAGCTTTCAACAGCCTGCGAATGAATATCAGCAGGTGGGCAAATTCCGCTTGGGAAAAGCCCCCTCAACATCCTGATGTACAAGAGTGCGACGCAACAGTAGCTTAATAAATGTACTTCTGCCGGGTTCAAAAATGTGGTTTGTATTTCCGTATCTGCACTTTTACTTCGCGGCAACCCATTTACTTTTAGGATTATAATATTGCCAGAGCAATGCAGATAATTTTCTGGTAAGCTCCCAGGCTTCGTTATTGCTTTCCCAGCTCTGGTCTGTATTGTTCTTCGTAAATATGCTGAAGATATAAGGATTGGCCTTGCTGTTTACGTACACCACTTCGTTGCGGCTGGCATCTACGGCACCATTTTTATCGGCAACAAAAACACCGGGCGGTATTTGTGAAAGCGCTTCTTCATCCCAATATTGACGACCCATTAAACGCAGCATTTTTTCGCTTGCTGCTTTGCTGATAAGTTCGCCATTTACAATGCGTTCCATGAGTGTGGCTATTTCTTTTGGCGAGGTTTGCCCCCAGCCGTACTGGCTTCTGTTGGCTTCTCTGCCCAAGGTTCTGCTGTTTACACGGGTTGATTGAAAGCCAATGCTGTCGAGTATTTGATTGATGCGGGCACCTCCGCCTGCAAGGCCCTGCAGCCAAAGGCTTGCACAGTTGTCGCTTATGGTAAGCATGAGCATCATTACTTTGCTTAACTCGATGGTAGAGCCGGGTTTAAAGTTGGAAAGGATATCGTCTCCCTCATCGTAAAAAAGAGAATCGGTGTAGGTTAAACGCTGGTGGTATTCCAGTTCGCCTTTTTGTATTTTACCCATAATGCCGGTAAGTATAGAAAGCTTTACAATACTGGCAGTAGGGAAAATGGTATCGGCATTAATGGCCACAATTTTGTTGTGTTTAAGGTCGTGAACATACACGCCAACATCCCCATGAAAGCCATTGATTAAATTTTGGATTTGCTGTTGTAATGCTGCATCGGTCCGTTGTGCAAAAGATGCCAAACTGATAAAAAAAGAAGATAGCAAAAGAAGCTTATACATAAAATAAGTTTGAATCTTTGAAGTTAACTATTTTTGAAAATGTCATTGAATATTTGAGAGGGTTAAAGTGATGTTGTTGGTAAACTGTTAAGATGCTGACAATAAAAATGAGATAGCTTTATTTTGAATGGCCTTAAGGCATAAGTTTAAAAAATTTGTATGCAAAAATTATTGGTTCTTATAGCTGCTTTAATACCTGCATTACTGTTTGCGCAAACACCAGACCAGCAAACTGTAAAAACCAGCATTGAGCAGACCGGTACTTATTTTCCACAGGAACGGATATATATACAGTTTGATAAGCCATCTTATTCGCCCGGCGAAACAATCTGGTATAAAGCTTACCTGTTGTCAGGCACGGCCCTGTCAACCATCAGTGCCAATTTTTATATTGATTTTACTGATGCTGCCGGTAACATCATCAAGCATATCATAACGCCTGTAGTGCAAACTTCTGCAAGGGGCGATTTTCAGGTGCCGGAAAAGTACACGCAAAAAAGTTTGCATGTAAGGGCTTATACCAAATGGATGTTGAATTTTGATACGACTTTTTTATACAACAAGGATATACGGGTTATTCAGCTTAACTCACCTGTACAGAAGGATGCAGTTACCAATAATAAAGTGAACCTGCAGTTTTTTCCGGAAGGGGGCGATTACTTTGAAGGCATTAACAGCAAGATTGCATTTAAGGCGATTTACCCAAGCGGCAAGCCCTGCAAAATAAGGGGCACTGTTGTAAACGATAAAGGCAAATCGGTTGCAGATTTAAAGTGCTTACATGATGGTATGGGTTATTTTAATTTAGAAGCACAACCTGGTGAAACCTATACAGCAAAATGGAAAGATGAAACCGGCGCTGCTTTTGAAACGCCGATACCGCCTGCAAAAAAAGAAGGTGTATCACTTGAACTTAAAAATGCCGACGGCAAAAGAGGGTTCCTTATAAAAAGAACTGATAATGCGGCGCCCAATTTTACCCAGTTGCACATTGTAGCAACCATGCAGCAGCAATTGGTTTACATGGCATCAGTGAAATTAGATGCAACGCCAATCATGGGCGGCTCAATACCCATTGCAGACCTGCCTTCCGGCATTTTGCAGGTTACCATTTTCGATTCCAACTGGATCGCCATTGCAGAGCGCATTACCTACGTCAACAATGATGAATATCACTTCGATCCTGAAGTTGGCTTTGCTGCACTTGGTACCGGCAAAAGAGGAAAAAATATTCTTGTGATTGATGTACCCGATTCTATTGAATCAAATCTTTCTTTGGCAGTAACAGATGCCGGTATTGGCGTTGACAGCAGCGACGATATTATCTCGCATCTCATGCTCACCGGCGATCTTAAAGGAAGTGTTTATCATCCATCTTATTATTTCTCCAACACTAGCGACAGTGTTAAAGAACATTTAGATCTTGTAATGCTTACCAATGGCTGGCGCAGAATAAAATGGGAGGATGTAGTTCACTCAAAAATGCCGGTAATAAAATACCCTAACGATACTGCCTATCTAACACTTTCAGGTAAAGTTTTTGGCGCAACCCCGCAGGATCTTCAGTCAGGTGCATTGCTATTGTTGATACTCGATCATGCCAAAGACACTACCCGCAAAACCATGCAGACCTACCTAAAAAAAGATGGAAGTTTTGCCGAACCAGGTTATGTTCTTTACGACACAACTAAAATTTATTACCGCATCTCGGGCAGCCAGAACCTTGCAGATAGAACGGAAGTATCCTTTACCAATGCTACGCTTTCGGGTAACAGGCAAATCTTTTTCGATAAAAACGGTGCACTCTATTTTTCCGATTCTGCCACCGAAAACCGCAACCGGTATTTCGCCGAAGAACAGGCACGTTTAGCCAAACTTCTGCAGGGCAATACCCTTGCAGGCGTTACTGTAAAGGCGAAAATAAAAAGCCGTTTGGAAATACTTGACGACACTTATGCAACGGGCCTTTTCAGCGGTGGTAATTCAACACAGTTCGATGTATTGGGCGACCCATCTTCGCGTTCTGCACAAAATGTGCTTACCTATTTACAGGGCAAGGTTGCAGGCCTGCAGGTAAACTCTTCCGGTGCGCCGGGTGCCCAGGCTTCTGCTACCTGGCGCGGTGGTACACCTTCCTTTTTTCTTGATGAAATGCCGGTTGATGTAAGCCAGCTTACCAGTATAAACATGACCGATGTGGCTTATGTAAAAGTGTTTCAGCCGCCTTTCTTTGGCGCCTTTGGTGGCGGCAGCAACGGGGCCATAGCCGTGTACACACAAAAAGGCGGCAGCACCAATACTGGTCCCGCCAAAAGCCTTCCTTACAAACAGGTAATTGGTTATACTGCACAAAAAGAATTTTACTCGCCCAATTACGGCAGCTTCAACCAGCGCAACGATGAGGAAGACCTGCGCTCTACTTTATACTGGAACCCCATGATACTCACTTCAAGACAAAACCATATTATCAAGCTCACTTTTTACAACAACGATATTACCCACAGTTTTCGCGTTATACTTGAAGGCGTAAGCAAAGACGGACAGCTTACACATGTGGAGAAATTGATAGAATAATTTTATTGGCCCGGCTATATATTCGGAGATGAATCGCCTGTTGCGTCGCACTCTTGTACGTTCCGATATTTTATTGAGCTTTTACCGAAGTCTCCCAGCAACGGCGGCGTTGCGTCATGTGGCGAAATAAGTCGCAAATTTTTTTGCTGATTTTCAATTAGTTAGTCGATCCTCAAAAACTTTACGATGCTCAATCTGATTGAGTTTAGGTATTTTATCGGCTAAATAAGGTTGCAGGATTTTGTGGTAACTTTAAAAAATCTTGCAATTTTTTTTATGTTAACAAAACCGGCAAAATCATT
>JANXWM010000224.1 GCA_025351145.1 Chitinophagaceae bacterium | reverse complement strand
TAAGTAATGCTGCAACCGTAAGCCATAAAGCCCATGTAAGAAAAGTATTGGAAAGAAAAAAGCGAAGCGGTGTATCGGCACCTTCGCGGCCACTCTTGTAATATTCATCCCAATGAAGTGTTTTTACTGATGGTGAAATATAAGACAATGCTTTAGCCACATACCCGTCGTTATTTTTATACAGCATAAAATAATTACTGAAACATAATGGCGCTGCATGAATTAGAAATTCGCCTTCTCCGTATTTTACTTTTACAAAATTTGGTTGCCCTTTTTGATTGATACCCAGTACAAGAGATGAGTCAAATTTTTTAATGGAGTCGAAGTAGCCATCAATCGTTGATCTTTTAAAGCCATAGTTCCCATTCGATTTCAATTTTGGGTTTACAAAGTTTACAGTAGTGGAATCGGCATCCAGCAGGCCGGAAAAATGTTTTATTTTTAAACCAAGTGTATCTAAAAATTTATCATCAAAATCCATTGCAGAAACAAAGACTGTGTTGCCATCTTTTGCATATTGCAAAAGCTCCTCAAGGTCAACTTTGCCGGGACTAAACTGCGGCTCAAGTAATATGTAAGCGCTGTTGGTTTCATTCTTATCGTGCAGCACATTATATGCGGGTGCACGGTGGCTTTGAACAGAAGCTTTGGGAAATATTTTTTTAAGCTCTGTATAAGGAATAAAAGTACCGAAGGGATTTTTATCGTTATTGCGCAGTGTGGCTGTCCAGTCGAATTTCTTTGGCTGGTACAGTTGCGCAATGATGTAAAGAATCATGAAAACTGAAAAAATAAATATGAATATTTTATTCCCTTTCACTTTTTTGATAGCTGGTTTTGAAACTTTAAAAATTCTTCTCTCACTAATTCAAAATCTGTCTCCGTTACAGCAAGGTTACCATACCATGCACGCTCAAAAATATTGGTAACAGCCCTGAATGGCTTCTGAAAATTTGTTGTTCTCAATTCACGCAAATAATCTGTATTTGTTTTGTTGGGCATCCATGCAATCAGGTTTTTATCTGCCAGTATTTTAAGGCTTTGCAAATACATAAAACGCAACGCCAGCCTGTAATTGCCATCCTGCAACGCTTGCTGTATAGCTGTTTCAAAAGAAATACCGTGTATGTTCTCGTCTTCAACCAGGTAGCCGGTGTTATTTGCAGCAGTAGCCTCGAATAAAGCCATGCGGTTCATGCGTCTTGCTTTAAATATAAAGAAGCCAACAGCGCCAATGGCGAGCGCCCAGTAAACAATTTTCAAGGTAACCCTTCCGGCTTCAGTGCTCATTATATCATCGATCCAGTTCCAGAACCATTGCCAGAACCTGTCCCAAAGCGAGGGCTGCTCAATCGTTTCTTTTTCGTATTGAAAATCTTTATCGTTTTTGTAGCTGTTGATAGATGGTGCTGCAAAACTTCTTTGCTGCACAGCAGCAGAATCCTGTAAAGCTTTCTGCGCTGTTACGGTGAAGGTGAAAAAAAATATAATGACGATCAGTATAAACCGCATGTTGAAAAATTATTTACCCGGCTTTTGAATTACTATTGAACTTTTCTTGCGTCGCACTCTTGTACTTAATAACAGCTATGAGCTTTTAGCCACGAGCTGTGAGGAATTGTATCTGCTCGAAGCTCGTAGCTCATTGCTCGTAGCTTGCTGCTCATTGCTCCAACCGTACAAGAGTGCGACGCAAGAGACGATGCCATGAAAAACTTCTTTTGCCCGGCCCAAAAAAATTAATACTGTTCTTCAATAGCTGCATTAGGATTCGTGTTGCCGCCAAGGCTTTCCAATCTTTTTTCGAGGCCTGTTCCATCTTTTGTTTCAACAAGATTGTAATACTGCAGGCCCGCAGAAACAAAGAAAATAATATAGAAAAGGTGTTCTACAACCTTAAATATTGATATTGCTGCCCCGGCTGCACCACTAACTTCGTGTGTTGTAAAATAAGAACCGGCACCAACAATAAGCCCAAGGATTATGCCGATAACTGCCGAACAAACCCCGGCAATTATTCCAGCCACAAAGTATATACCGAGCGATACCCAAAAATTTTCTTTAATGAGCTGGAAGCATCGCCTGAATGTAGCGCCGAATGATTGTTCTTCCATTACCATAATAAAAGCATAAGGCATTAAAGCGGTAAGAAGGTAAAAGCCCGGGGCAATACAAAGTATAATACCTGCAACTATTATTACCGACTGAATAATACCGAATACAAGGATTTTTGGAAAGTACCTGGCAAATTGACGCCAAACATCAATTACCGCAGGCGAAGTATCGTGCTCTTCCACGTATTTCATATAAACCGCAACTACCGTAAACATTGTTGTGTAAGCAACAACAGCCGATATCAGGGTAAGAAAATAGAGGGGCGAATAAACGGCACCAAGGCGCTGCAGATCAAATACCCCCTTTGAAAGATCTGTTATGGCCCCAAAAGCCTGTTTCTCGTACAAGCCTGTAATAATTGCGTTGATGAGTATAAAAATACCGGCTATAAGTACAAACGATGTAACGAGCGGTTTAAATTCCTGGCGTATAAACTGGAATGTGTCGCTGAAGTTTTCGCCAAAGTCCCTTATTTTTCTGAGTTGAATTTTTTGCTGAGCCATGCTGTAAAATTTTTGTTTTCTGATGATGTGGAATCTGCTTCATTTACCCTTTTCAAACGCTTATGCAATTGTATGGGATAAATAATAAAGTACCATATAATAAACGAAAGTGAGCCGAGTAAAATGGATAAACTTACCCACAAAGGCATATCTGAATAACGGGTTACAAAGCTTTCGAAAAATGCAGCGGTGAGAAAAAGCGGCACAAGGCCGATTACAATTTTAAGCCCGTCCTTGCCGCCACGTGCAATAGAAGCGGCACGGCTGTAAGTGCCGGGAAAAAGTATGCTGCCGCCGAGTATTAAGCCTGCGGCACCTGCAATGATAATGCTCCACAATTCGAGCGTACCGTGTATAAAAACCACGGTGATAAATTTTGCACCCAGCCCCTTTTGTATAAAATAATATTGAAAAGAACCCATCATTAAACCATTGCTGAACAGCAGCCATATACTGCCAATAGAAAAGAAAATACCGAGCACATAACCCCAAAAAGATACAGAGATATTATTGTAGGCAATACCGAAGAACATGGATAAACTGTCACCGCTTTTGTACACACCAAACGGGTCGCCTTTTTCTATGTTTTGATTGGTCATGTTTACGTAATCATCGCCAAGAATGAGGCGGACAAAATTGTCATCATACTTTGCAGAGAGCGCACCCATTAACGAGAATAATACAAAAAATAAAAATGCATACAGGAACTGCCGGTGGTATTGCTTAAACAGGAAAGGCAGCTCGTATTGCCAGAACCAAAAAATACGGCCTTTCTTTTCTTTTTTGTTCCTGTAAATTTTCTGGTGAAACTGTGCCGCAAGCCCGTTAAGATATTTGGTGGTATTGCTGTCGGGGTAAAAGGTACGCGAATAGGCAAGATCATCTGTAAGCTCCACAAAACGGTTGGCATTTATATCAGTTGATATAGCTGCATTTAATTCTGTTTCATATAGCTTCCACTTTTCGGCGTTTTGTTTTAAAAACTGGGCTTCTCGCATTTGCAGGGTAATGTACCATAAAAATAATGGCTTAATCAATACAAACGCGGAAAATAAAATTTATTTGTACATCTTTGAAGCATGGCAGTTATTTCCATTACTACTACACAAAATATTGAACTGGAGTACGACCTTGCAAGCCTCGGCGAAAGAATAGTGGCAACTATTATTGACCTGGTTATTTTTTTCGGTTACCTGTTTCTCGTATTAATGGCCATGAATTTTTCCAGCAATGCCCTCAGCGGCTGGGGATGGCTCAACATACTGCTGTTTCTACCCATTGCTTTTTACAGTTTGTTAAGCGAAATAATTTTCAACGGACAGTCAGTAGGCAAGCGTGTAATGGGGATCAAAGTTATCAGCCTTAATGGCAACCAGGCATCGTTCAGTCAGTACTTAACACGCTGGCTTTTCAGGTTAATAGATCTCTGGATGTTCTCCTTTGTACTTGCAACCATTATGGTAGCCATTACCGAAAAGCACCAGCGCCTTGGCGATCTTATCGCCGGTACCACACTTGTAAAAACAAGGCCGCATACAGCCATGCAGCAAACGCTCTACACACCCGTTGCCGACACCAATTATGCCGTTAATTATCCCGAAGTAACCAACCTTCGCGATGCAGATATGCAGTTGGTTAAAGAAGTATTGCTCACCGTACAGCGAACCGGCAACACCATGCTTGCCCTGCAAACCATGCGCAAAATAGAAACGGTACTCAACATAAAAAGCCGCCACGAAGAGCCCATCAATTTCCTCTACACGTTATTAAGCGATTACAACCACCTCACTGCAAAAATGTAATAAGTAATTTTTATTGACAAGGCTTTATCCCGAGCCTTCGGGATTTCATAGCATCGCTTCTTGCGTCGCACTCTTGTACGGTTGGATTATATATGGAGCTTTTAC
>JANXWM010000221.1 GCA_025351145.1 Chitinophagaceae bacterium | reverse complement strand
ATGGTTACCCAAAAGAAAATATTTACCCCGCTGGATTTAAAGGCGTACCAGGAAAAGCAAAGAACTGCCAAAATAGCTTTCTATGAACGTAAACTCATTGAACTAAAGGCTGCCGCTGCTTAGGAGTTGTATAGAAGCGTATAAGTTGATTATGGGAGTTAATTTTATGTTCTGCTGGCGGTATTTGCTTCAACATTTTATTTGTTTAGGATGTATATCTTTAATTATGAAAACTGCAATAAATATTTCCAGGATAGTGCTCGGTTCGCTTTATCTTATTTTCGGATTAGACTTTTACCTGCATTTTATTCCTTACCAGCCCAATCATACCGGGGCGGCCGCTGCACTTAAAGACGGATTGATGGCTGCAGGATATTTTTATCCTATGATGAAATTTCTCCAGGTAGCGGGAGGTATATCACTTTTGATCAACAGGTACGCACCGTTTTCTGCGGTGGTCTTGTTTCCCATCAGTGTAAATGTATTTTTATTTCATACCATTTTAGTTCCGTCTGGTTGGTATATGGGCGTTTTACTTCTGGGTCCAAACCTTTTCCTGGGTTATGCGTGGAGGAAATATTACAGCGGCATGTTTGTAAGGAAAGCAGCAGTATAAGCCGCCATACACTAACACAAGATGAAGAAATTTATTTTTGTTACCGGCATTTGTACTGCTATTTGGGTTTCGTTGTGCCACTCACTTGTACGGCTGGATTATATATGCAGCTTTTACCGAAGCGAATTGCAGAGTTCGATGCCTTGGACCAAGCCACGCACACAACTTTGAGTGAGACTCTGCGAAGAAGGAAAAATCTCGTTGCCTGGTTCGTGTCTTCTCGAGCCTTTCTCTTCTCTATTCCGTTGCGTGGGGCGGCACCGGGGCGTTTGACTCTGCGAAGAAGGAAAGCACTTATTTAATGCGTAAACCCTAATCTTGGAATTCCAATTTACTGTGGAAATTGAAATAAAACAGCATTTGCTGACATACAGCCTATGTTAAACTTTTTTTCTTAGCTTTTATGTAAATTTTAAAATTTTTGCTTTTTCATTTCCCTTAATGCGAAAATAAAGCCTACAGCAAATAGTATAGTAATTAGTCCTGCAAAATATGGTATTATTTCAGTCATTTTTCTTGTTGTTTATTAGTTTTAAATAAATCCCAAAAGCCAGGATAGATGGCACCCAAATGCCAATAAATATAGCAGCGGTTGCCTCACCTTTGAAATACAGGGTTTCAGAAAAAACAAGCGAAAGAAATGCAGAAATAAATAATAATTTATCTGTAATTGAAAACTTTTCGAACATAGCAATTAAATTTTGTGTGACTTAAATGATTAATAAATATTTTGCTAAAAGTAAGAAGTTTTATTGGGTAATTTGCTCGTGTTGCAAAAAGGTGGCATTATACAATGAAGTTATGTTTAATATTTTATTAAATATTATTACACTGCATCAAACAAGGTTGCACACAACAACGGTAACTTAAACCATTTTCAATCAGCATTTGGATATTTATAATACTTTCCCCCGCCGTGGTGCGTGTCTCCACGCAACACCTACTCTTCTATCTACGCACCGGTAAAAGCTCATTCCTAATCCTTCAGTACAAGAGTGCGACGCAAGAGCCGATGCCATGAAATACAAATGCCGGGTCAACATTGTACAACTTTGCAGATGATTATTTTACCTGTTCAAAAAAGAATACGCCTTTGTTGCCTTTCTTGCCTTTGTTGGGTGTGTCACGAATGAAGAGGATGAATAATTCTTTTCAATGTTGTATAAGAGATGGCAGGCGGCCTGCCGCATACGCTGTACAGACGGGGTATGCAAACCACCTGAAGGTGCTGTGTTCAAAAGACATGGTGCTGAACGTTCAGGCAAAAGGTGTCTGTAAAGGCATCAGGTGCGTGTAAAGAAGCTGATCGCAAGAGAACCACTGACGACCTGTCGAAACGGCTCCTCGTTGTCAAAAACATTGAATCCCAACGTTTGATGTGACAGACTGTAACGGTTATCTGTTTATTGGTTACAGGACAACCGGCATTAAGGTGGCAGGATCTTTACACAGGCTTTTATACGGAACGTGAGAGGCTTACCTGTTGATGTGCTAAAAGCTTTGCAGGAAGTTTTTTTTTTAGAAAGCGACTGTTCGTCAAAGGACATACAGTTTATACTGCAACTCAATTCTGCCACAGGCAGGAGAAGCAACAGGAAGCGTCGGACGAAGCCATAGTAGTGATGATGCCTTGTGAAAGCAGGGAGCAGCAAAGGGCTTCGGTTATCTGGTTAAAGTATTTTATAACAACTCTGCTATTGCAGAGGAGGATGACAAAAGAAATGACAAAATCATTACCGATTAGTAAACGGATGGTGTGGAACAGCTACCTGAAAGTTGCAGACAAACAAGGCAGTGCAGGTATTGACCGTGAAAGCATTGATATGTTCAATGCAAACATGGGAGATAACCTGTATAAGATTTGGAACCGCATGACATCAGGCAGTTATTTTCCGCCACCTGTACGAACGGTATTTATTCCCAAGAAGCAAGGCGGGGAAAGACCATTGGGCATTCCAACGGTAAGCGACCGCATAGCACAAGGAGTAGTAAAAGACTATCTTGAACCATCAATGGAAGCAATTTTTCACAACAGTTCATTTGGTTACAGACCAGGCAAAAGTGCTCACGATGCATTGGTGCAGTGCCACGAAAACTGTATCAGGAAAGCATGGGTTCTGGACGTGGATATTAAAGGGTTCTTTGACAACATCCGCCACAGCATTATGCTGAAACTGCTTCAACAGCATACAGAGGAAAAGTGGGTATTGATGTATGTGGAACGATGGCTGAAAGCAGGGGTAGCACAGAAAGATGGCAGCATAGCAGCAAGAGAAAAAGGAACACCGCAGGGTGGAGTTATCAGTCCGCTGTTAGCCAATATTTATCTGCATCATGCCTTTGATAAGTGGATGGATATAGAAAACCCGCAATGTCCGTTTGAACGTTATGCAGATGATATAGTAGTGCATTGCAGCAGCAGGGAAGAAGCAGAGCAAATGCTGAAAAGACTGGAAATAAGGATGGCAGAATTTGAATTAGCACTGCATCCTGAAAAGACAAAGATTGTATACTGCAGGAATTATCAGCGAACAGAAAAGCAGGATAAGGAAAGTTTCATTTTTCTGAGTTACAGTTTTGAACCAAGAACAATCAGCAGCAAGTTCGGTAAAGCAAAGCGCTTACTGGTGTTCAGTGCATCAATATGTCAAAGCGCAAAAACAAGCATCAGAGGAGCAATGAAAGCGATACTGCTAACAAGATGGAGTAACCAAAGTATAGAATGGTTTGCAAAGAAGCTGAATCCAAAAATACGGGGATGGATAAATTACTATACGCGGTTTAACAGGGATGAAACGCATAATGTATTTTATTATTTGAATGAACTTATCCGCACATGGATGAAGAACACATATAAAGTACGTAATAAGGAAAAGTTGTATGAAAAGTACCGGGAGGTACAATCAGCCAATCCGGAGATGTTTTATCATTGGCGACTGGGAATAAAAGCATGACTGGATAATACGAGCCGTATGATGGGAGACTATCACGTACGGTTCTGTGAGCGGCTTGGGCTGAAATGCCCTTGCCTACTCGACTCGCCTGACCAACAGAGATTCGCTTCTTCGCACAAGTACGCTGCGCTGCAAACGCTTGGCTGTATACTTGTGCCAGTGCGGGGAAAATACATTTGTAACAATTTGATTTGTTTGTGTACTTATTTTATTTTGGCAATCTTTGTATAACCAAAATGATTGCTGCACCATGCTTATAAAACCTCGTACACATATACTTATCATTGCATTGAGCTGCTCTTTATTTGATGCAGGCAAAAGCTCAGCACAAACTAATACGCCATCACTTAAAGAAGTATTTAAGAATGATTTCCTCATTGGTACTGCGCTTAATACACAACAGATAGAAGAAAAAGATTCAGGCACTGTTGTATTAGTGCCACAACAGTTCAATGCTGTTACGCCAGAGAATGTAATGAAAGCAGCAATTATTCAGCCGGGGTGGAACGACTTTAATTTTAAAGTTGCAGATGAACTGGTAGATTATGCAGCAAAACATAACATGAAAGTAAATGCGCATACGCTTATATGGCATAGCCAATTGCCGCCATTTATGCGGCACATGCAGAATGCAGATTCTGTAAAAGAATATTTTCAGAAACATATTACTACGGTCGCATCAAGGTACGATGGCAAAGTGTATTCATGGGATGTGGTGAATGAAGCATTGAATGAAGATGGTACTTTGCGCAACTCTATTTTTCTGCAAAAGCTTGGTGAGGATTACATAGTAGAAGCTTTTCGCCTGGCACAAAAAGCAGCACCGCATACAAAGCTCTACTACAATGATTATAACATTGAACAACCTGCAAAAAGAGCAGGCGCCATCGCACTTATAAAAAAAATACAAGCTGCCGGTGTGCGTATTGATGGTGTAGGTATACAGGGTCATTGGAAATACAACACTGTTCCCATGCATGATATTGAAGAAAGCATTAAAGCATTTGCAGCATTGGGTATTGAAGTAATGTTTACAGAACTTGATCTTGGTGTATTGCCCAATCCATGGGATGGCAAGACTGCAGAAGTCAGCAACACTGCAGAAGGCAATGATAAAATGAACCCATACACAAAAGCACTTCCTGATTCAGTTGCTGCAGCACAGGCAAAAGCATATGCAGACCTGTTTAGTTTATTTTTAAAATATAATCAATCCATAAGCCGTGTTACATTCTGGGGTGTAGCAGATGGCGTGTCCTGGCTAAATGGTTGGCCTATTCGTGGCAGAACAAATTATCCGTTATTGTTCAACAGGCAGTACAAACCAAAAACCGCATTTTATAGTGTTATTAAAACAAAAGAAAATTAAATACCATCTGTAATTCATTTCTATAGCACTATATATACAACGCTGTTTAGTTGACAGGCTTTAGGTTATTTGGGCATCGCCTGTTGTGTCACTCACTTGTACGGTTGGATTATATATGCAGCTTTTACCGAAGCGAATAAATTGATTATGGGAGTTTAATTTCGTTTGCCGTTGGCGGGACGCCACCGGAAGCATAAGATTGATAACGCCCTCCTTGAATTTGATAGTACCCTGCACAAGATTGATAACGCCCTCCTTGAACTTGATGGTACCCTGCACAAGATTGATAAAATGCTTTTCGAAATTATTATTTCGTTTACCGTTGGCGGGGACGCACCGGAAGCGCAACGCAGACACCAACAGCAGCAGGAAGACCTAGAACAGCGGGGATGATGATTACGTTTTACTATTGCACAAGTACGCCGCGCTGCAAAGGCTTGGCTGCATACTTGCGCCAGTGACTACCATACTTAGACCATTAGGGGGGATTTTATGTCGCGGACACGAACCAAGTCATGAAATTGTTGAGCAGTTACGGACACCGACCGATAGAGAAAGATTTGTATTTTTACCTTACAAATCTTAAAATCATGGCAGACGAAAACTGGGAAGTTTCCGAAAAAGAATTTGTTTTTATTGATGGTGAATGGGTTGAATCAAAACGAAAATGTATGCCTGAGAAAAAAAAGGAATCATTATCATTGGTTGATAGATTTCTAAAAGTACTTCCTGTAATCTCAATTTTGATTCCTTTAGTAATAATCGCTATTCAACAAAAAATTCAATATAACACGGAGAATAAATCGGCTATTGCAGAGTTATATCAAAATATTTCTAATGATATTAGTGTTAGTTATATGGCATTTGACACAAGTCAGTACGTTAAACAAGCGAGTCTAAGATTAAAAAACAATTATACACCTTCACTTGCTGTATTTGGTACAAAAGACCTCATTCGCAATTTTGATACTTTATTGGCTGTTTATACAATGAATACTAATTTAATTGAGGCTAATAAATATTTGTTTGAATATACATCCGACTTTAATGAATTAAATAATTATTTATGCGGAGATTCAAATACCACATGGATTCAAAAAAAAATTTATTTGAAAAATGCCAAAATAATTGATTCGATAAGTAGAAAGTTATTTACAGATCATGCTAAGTTTGGAATTAATTCGGAAGAATTTAGTTTTGTTAATTCAAAATATTTTCAAAATGATATTTCGAGTCAAGAATTGCGGACGCAAACAAAAAAAATGTTCTATGACATGGTAAATATTGTATTGGACTTTGCCAACATTCCATCAAGGTTAACGGGTGAGTTTGCGACGAAGGAAGATTCGATTTTTCTATTTAAAGACTCGCGATATTATAGTTCAGCAGGGCGACCAGAAGGTTTTGATGTGCATAAGATTACAGAGGATTCTAATTTTTATCAGCATTATAAGTCAAAATTTGATAGTAGTTTTTTAAGTTATTTGCGAAATTAATTTGTTCAAGCTATTAAATGCGGTCAGTGGCACAAAGCCAGCACACTAAGCTGTTTAGCACTCAATTACTAGCGCAATTATGTAGGGTTGGCATAGCGTGTTGGCGTATTTGTGCTCCTTGCCAAGGTTCTGCCCTCACGAACCTTTTGCTATTCCAATGAGTGGGGTGACACCGGTGTTTCCAAGGCATAACATTTAATTTCGTTTGCCGTTGGCGGGGACGCCACCCGAAGCCCTGCACGGACACCAACAGCAGCAGGAACGCCACCGGAAGTACAACGCGGACACCAACAGCAGCAGGAAAAATAATTGTTTTACTCAACTTGCAGTCTTACTGCTATGCATAGATACCCTGCGTTGTAAAGGATAGTAGCTTGTGCCAGTGACTACCATACTTATACCGTTTGGGAAATTTTTCTACCGATAATCCGGATTGTCCTCTTCTTTGTGTTGGAATAGTTCTTTTGTTTGATCCCATTCATCAGGGATAAGATATACAGTATAACTTATATCACTATTTCTTAATTGAATGTTTTGGCTATGCGGGAAAATAGTAAGTCCCAAAAAATTTCCTATAGTCTTTCCCGATGAAAATTTAAGCGAATCTATATCGCCATCAATCGTATGAGCCATAGCAGCTTCTGCCGAACTACCATCATCTGGTTCAACGTAAGCTCTTTGCCATCCTTCTTCATGTTTGATGGATGAACTATTATTGCAAGAAATAATAAGTGCAACTAATGGAAATGCGTACAAAAAAATTCTCATTCTTAAATGTCGGTAATATTTTGGAATTAGTTAATTCTGGTCTAACTGATATATAGTCTCCTCTTGAAACAAAAGAATGTAAGCAAAGAAAAAGTCAAGAAAGAAACGATAAACAGCCCGTTTCTTGACCTATCCAGTGACTTCAATATATTCTTTTTTATTTCTAATTTTTTTCTTTAAATCCATAATTACATACTCATATAAGTCCCTTAATTGTTGTAGAAGAATATCGTTAGTTCCTTTCATTAAATCCAGAGGTTCATATCTATTGCCAAGACTAGCGTCTTTATTCATAATTCGACGATTGATATCTGGAACAGTATCCAATATTATTTTTTTAAGATCGCTCATATATTTCGTAGCAAATTCACCTTCTTGTACTCTTTGTAAAGCGTCCCATGAGGAGCGTTTGACATAACTATTTAATAAATTAATATGCTTAATATTAGGGACTAATAATATTTTTTCTACTTCATTAATATTTGTAATTAAAACATTTACTTCTTCCACATTTGTCAATCCAATAAAAAACTTCTCATCAATTACACTTGGATTTAAAATAACTATACTTGTTATCTTCCGTATGTATAGGTTGTCATATGTATTGCCGTACTTTTCAATTATACCATGAAATAAAGTATCACTATAAGGAACACTCTTATTTAAATAAATCGCATTTGCAGCAACATTGTCTTCGCACATTTCAGAATAAAATTTAGAAGACTGTGGCATGCTTTCAAAATCAAATTCAGATTTAAATTCATTATTCAAATACACTTCAAGTGATAAAAAATATTCTAAGATTGATTTATGTGAAAACTTATACTGCCCCTCCGAATTCCTATTAAGCAATGACCTACTTCTTAGATCCAAATCACTTAAATTAATATTATTGTTAACTGCAAATGGTTTAATATCCTCTCCATCGATTGATAGTTCATTTCTTTTTTTACGATTTTGATATATATCTATGGCTATTGCTTTTGAGAAGTCATATAATTGTTCTTTAAATTTATTTCTTTTAGCAGATTCAACTCTATTAGCTTCTCTATCTATCCATTTCTTTATTAAGACGTCATATATTTGAAAGGTATACACAAAAGCTTTTTCATGGTTAACTAAATCGTCTACATAACCTAAAAGCATGGGCCTCATCATCAAGTTAGGACATTGGAGAATAATTTTTTTTGCAAGTTTTTTCCTATGAAATTGTAGTATCAAGTATTTCTTTTTAAGATACCTTTTTATATCTCGTTCGGTGAATGCCGATATATATATCTTGAAAAAATCGTGCATCCCTTTATCACCTCCAAATTTTAATATTCCGGTTTCATTTGGCTCTTGTGTTGCTGAAGAAAAAAATTGTGTTCTTGATGAAATTATTACTCTTTTGAAATCTACAGTGAGATTTATTAGCTCAGAAAGCCTTTTTTTATAATCAAGTATTGCCTTGCTATCTTCATCAAAAGCATCTAGTAAAAGAATTGTCCTGTTTTTGTTTTCTATAAATTTAATGTCTTCGTCAACATTTCTTTTTCCTAAAGGAAGTAGTTTTATATGATATTTGTGCCATTTTATTGACCTAATATATCGGAAATATAGGTTAATCATAAAAGTTGTTTTACCCATTCCAGAATCTGCCAGTACAAAAAAATATTTACTGGGGAGAGAAGTAATGGACCTTTTCCCAATGAAAAATGGTATCAGTTTTTCTCTAGCAACAAATACTTGATTGCCTGATAAATCTTGTTGATTAGCTGGGTCAATATTTTGAAATTTAGTTTCAACATAATATTTTGTCACGCTTTTAATTTCATTTCCTTCAAAATAGTCCAATGTATAATTCAAAATAAATGCTTTAAGCTGTTTAAAACACCAACTAAGGAATTTTGAAAATATTGGGAACAGAATAAAGACAATAATTAAAAGTATTAGTTCAGTATTTCTCTCTAAAAAAAAATATTCATTTCTGTGAAAAAAACCTTTGATTGGTTCTGTGATAAGTTTTACAATTTCTTCCATATAAACAGCTTTTAAACTTGTATAAATATTTTCATTTCATTACCAATCAGGAATCTAATTCCTATTACTACTTGAGTACGATGCGAAGCCTTTATTTTTTTGCAGGTTTTGGTTTCTTTCAATATTGTTCAGAACGAAAAAAGTGTGACGCAACAACCAATACCGTGAAACACAACTGCTGGCTACAAAAAATTTCTCTACTCTTCATTTCTTCATTTGTTAGCTCGGGTAATATTCTACCCTTGTTGGTCGCTGACCAACAAGGATTCGCTTCTATCTACTTTTCGGTAAAAGCTCCATTCCTAGTCCAACCGTACAAGTGTGCGTCCCGATGAAACATACGGTATATAACGCAACAGACGATGCTATGAAATACAAATGCCCGGTCAACATTGTACAACTTTACTGTATACCTATTTTACCTGCTCAAAAAAGAATACACCTTTCTTGTTGGAGATAATAATATCGGTTAAATGGTCTTTATTAATATCCTTAACGATAAAACTGTTGCCAATGCCGGAGTTGCTGTCAATTAGATGGGGAAACCATTGCGGCGATTTGCCGGGCACAAATTGATACCAGTATAAAACAGCAGGGTCGTAGCCACCGCGGTCACCGCCATTGTGCGCAAAGTAACGCTTGCCGGTAATAAGGTCGGGGTGGCCATCGCCATCAATATCCTGCAGTGCAAGTGCATGCGATTCTGAAAACAGTTCACTGATTACATGCTTAACCCATACAGTATTTCCCTGCACATCTTTTTGCTGTTCGTACCACCAAATACCATAGTCGTGTGCCGAGGAACTGATGATATCCTGGTCGCCATCTTCATCCACATCCATCACAAACATGTTGGCGCAATCTTCACCAAAATCAGCAGGGTGAAATATCCAGTTGCCGGTTGTTACATCCACCGGCGACTGCCACCAGCCGCTCTTGATTATAACATCGTTTCTGCCATCTTTATTTACATCGCCCCAGCCCAGGCCATGCGTGTAGCGGTTGGTTGCCCGCTGCCTGTCGTTGCTGATAACATAGCGCTGCCATGCGGTATCGCCCTTTGCCGCAGGTGATTTTAACCAGATAACCTGCTTTGCCAAAGTATCATTGCAGATGAGGTCCATCCTGCCGTCTTTGTCCACATCAACAAAGGCCGGGGTTTCAATACCTGCTGTTTTTAAAATCATGTAGGGTTGCCAAAGTGTTTTTTTATTTTTCGGGTTTTCGTACCATACGCATTCGCCGCCGGGTACATCAAACCTTATCAGGTCAACCCAGTCGTCGTTATTTACATCCATACAAAAATTTAAAAAACTGGTACTGTATCCCTTCACCTGCGGTAAGGTATCGGTATGGATCATCGTCTTTTTCCAGTTGGGGGCCGCAAACCAAAAGTTACCGGCGAGTATATCGGTTTTGCCATCGTGGTTTACATCTCCCACGTCAACACCTTCAGAAATAAATACCGGGCTGAGGATATGTTTTATAAAACTCACCGGCCCTGATTTTATTAAAGTATCCTGCGCTTTAAGTGCCGGGAAAATGCATAGAGAAATAAACAGCGACAGTAATATACTGTAGTTAAATTGAGTTTTAGAAGTATGTATAGCAATCATTGATGCAGTAAAATTTGGGCATCAAGGTAATATGCTTTTTTGAGAAAGAAAGGCAATTTTTTTGAGGCGGGCAGAAGCCTTTCAATCAGGCATCCGTTGCGTCGCACACTTGTACTGTTGAATTATATATTGAACTTTTATCTAAGCGTAAAAACGAAGCGGTTTAACCTGTAATCCAGCGCTGCATTTCGTTTTCCGTTGGTGGATACACCAATCGAAGTGCATTGCGGGCACCAGCAGCAGCAGGTAATTTTATAGAATCAATCTTTTGATTCTTCCTGTTGTTCATGATTGTCGCCACCGAGGCTGTAATAGTTATTCTCTTCGTCTTCTTCACCAATTTCTTCATTGCTGTCATCAAGTTCAGAACCGGGTATATCCAAATCGCTGCCCGACATATCTTCTTCAAAATCCTTTTCATTCATAGCACCTTCCATTTCACTACCGCGTGCAATAAGAGAATTGTCATCAGGATTTATATTCTGTTCTTTTTTGCTTTTATTATAAATGTCATCTTTGGGGTCGTACTGTAACGATGCGGGCAAACTGTTATCTGAATTGTAGACCACGTGGTCGGGATTCTTTTTCATAATTTGTATTTAATGATCTATTGAAAGTTATTATGGTAAGTTACAACATTAATGCCGCCTGATCTGTAAATGTTTGCGGCTGTTGGCGAATAAAAGAATTGGCTATTGCCTGTAACATTTATTCTGTCAAAAACGTATATACCGGTAAAACCAAAAATGACTGAACGTAAATTCTTTATAGACTGGGTAAGAGTCTTAGCATTTTTTTTACTAATATTTTTCCACTGTACAATGCCATTTGTAACATTTGGCTGGGAGATTAAAGACAAGTCTCAATCGATTGGATTAAGCAGGTTAATATGGTGGCTGCATCAATGGAGACTTCCACTCCTGTTTTTTATTTCCGGTGTGGGAATACATTTTTCTCTAAGGAAAAGAACTGTTTTGTCCTTTGCAGGAGAAAGAATAGTGAGGCTGTTTATACCGCTCCTGTTTGCAATGTTTTTTACAATACCATCCCAGGTTTATTTTGAATGGCTGCAGGAAGGAAAAGTTACCAGTTCTTATATTGATTTTTATCCCAGGGTATGGGATATGATTCCTTATCCTGATGGTGCACTTACCTGGAGTCACATGTGGTTTGTTGTTTACCTGTTTGTTTTCTGTATGTTGCTCCTCCCTATGTTCTTGCTTTTTAAGATCCCGGTTTTGAATAAGCTAAAAAATTACATAGCAGATAAACTTTCAAATCCTTTTACAATAGTTTTATTATTTGTTCCGCTTTCCGTTTATTACTTCACATTATACCTTCAATATCCTGAACAACAAAGTCTTTTGGATGATTGGTTTTTGTTTCTTTTTTCATTAACGTTTTTGTTTTACGGGTATATATTGGCAAGCTCTGACAAATTCTGGGCTGTTTGCGGGAAATACCGGTTTTATAGTTTAACTGCGGTTATTGTTTGTATCGCGTTCCTGTTTTACAGGTACTGGTGGAATTCTAATTTGCCAAAGCAAAATAATTTCGATCTGTATTTATACGGCATCATTAACTCCATCCACATCTGGCTGATCATCTTAACAATAATTGGATTTGCAAAAAAGCACCTCAATTTCAGCAACAGGTTCTTACAATATGCCAATGAGGCTGTTTACCCTTTTTATATTTTGCATCAGACTATTATTGTGGCAATCGGATACTATGTAGTTCAGATGAATATACCGGTATTTTTTAAAATTATTATACTTATAACATCCACATTCATTTCAATCTATTTCATTTATAATAATTTAATTCGCCCTTATATTTTAACCAGGATATTGTATGGATTGAAACCCCAAAAAGGTAAACTTAAACGGGCTTAATTAAACCCAGATTTTGCAGTTGGGTGCATTGGCTGTTGAAAGTAGCCAAATGTTATACTGTACAAGTGTGCAACGCAAGGAACGATGACCAAAGAGCAGTTGTTTGGCTCAAAAAAAAATTAATGTAAAATTTAGGGCTTAAATATTAATATGCATAAAAAAAGTATTGCTCAAAGCGGCGGTCGCCTTTATTAGTTACCTGCCAACAAAAAATCCATCATGCTTTCTTTAGTTTTTGTTAGTGTTTCTGCTTTATTTTTTTGGGTGCTGGCATTGTAGTACTATTAAGCATCCGTTGCGGCGCACTCTTGTACGTTCAGATTATATATTGAGCTTTTACCGCAGCGGATTGAAGAACCCAACGCTTAACAGCATGCTTTGAGTGAGATTGCGAAGAAGGAAGAGAAGTGCAGCAGCATCTGTATCAGGAATGTTGTATACCGGTCGCTTTTTTTATGGAGGTAATTGCATCCATTGGGTTAGCGACTTCAATTACCAGTTTTGCAAAGTGTTCATGCTCCAGCTCAATAGCAATGGTATTTTCCGCATGATGCACATCCCAAAAAACAAGATCGCCCTGCTGGTAAAATGTTCCTGCTCTAAAGATATTGGGAATACCTGTTCCAATAATTTTAATACCATCAAGCCAGCCCATTGCGCAATCAGGATCACTGTAAACATCCTTTATGTGCGCAACCGGAATTTCGAGACTGCTGCGTACAGCCCATAGTTTATCCCAGCCCTCTACTTCAAAAATAATTGTATCTCCGTTAATTTTTATGTTTACCATACAACGATTTTTATTTTATAATACTGGCAGTACCGTACCAGTATTTAAAGTTAAATCAAAATACAAAAGTGAAGCGGTTCTATTTCATTACCGCAGGCGGGTATGCCAACAGAGTGCATTGCAGGCACCAGCAACAGCAGGAGAAAATGACCTCCTTACATAAAATGGTAGAGAAATAAAGCATCGCCGGCAAAGGCGTGCTTTGGCTGGTCTTTTATTTCCAGTTGAATGAAGAGTGTGGCTTTGGTAGTGCCCCTTAGGTTGATGATGGATTTAAGCGAAACCCTGCAACGTACTTCATTGTTTACAAGCACGGCCTGCCCAAACTTGAGCTGTTCTATACCGTAATTTACTTCCATCTTAAGGTTCTGCACATCTGCAATCTGTTTCCAGAAAAAAGGCACAAGGGAGAGTGTGAGGTAGCCATGTGCTATGGTAGTTTTAAAGGGGCTTTCTGTTTTAGCCCTTTCTGCATCAATATGTATCCACTGATGGTCGAGGGTGGCATCAGCGAAATTGTTGATCTGTTCCTGGGTTATTTTGTGCCAGTTAGATACGCCTATTTCTTTGCCTAAATGCGATTCGAATTCTGCATAATTTTTTATAACTACCATAAGGGCTAAGATAACGGAATGATTTATTTTTTGAAAATGTTTTTGAAGCACCGGGCTTAGTTTGTTTTATTCGATGTCTGGTTTGTGCCTCCGATGGATAATAACTTTTAACTTTAAACATCTGTAACTTTTAATTGTGCACGAATGATCAGCTACGATATATCACTTGCCCAATGGGCATTGGTAGAAGAAATAAGAGCCGGCAAATGGAATACCCTGGATTTTCCAAAAATTGCAAGACAGGACTTTAACCTCAACGGAATTGAATTTGTAAATACCCTGTTCAATCTGCCAACTGTTGCGTATTTAAATACGCTGAAACAAAATGCCGCAGACAATGCTGTGCAAATGCTGCTGATCATGGTGGATGATGAAGGGGACGCAGCCGCCCCCACCAAAGAAGATCGCAGGCAATTCGCCATCAATCATCGTAAATGGGTAGATATTGCTCATTACCTCGGCTGCCATGCCATACGTACCAATTGCAGGGGCACTGAAAATATTATAAAAGATGTAGCGCTGAAATTTGCCGCGGAATCTTATCGCCTGTTACTTGATTATGCTAAAGATTCCAATGTGCAGGTGCTGATAGAAAACCATGGCGGCGTTTCAAATGATCCCGACTGGATGGTAAGGTTAATGAAAGAAGTCAATGATCCTTTTTTTGGCACCTACCCCGATTGGCGTGAGCCCTCCGCTGATTTCGACAATTACACTTACCTCGAAAAAACTGTTTCCTATGCAAAAGGAATGTCTTACCGCAACCAGCCAACCGAAGCCCTTACTGCAAAAATGATCGGGCTGTGCACACAGCATGGTTATGATGGCTGGTACGGCATCGAATCAAATGGCAGGGCCGCTATAGAACAGGGTAAACAGCTGTTGAATAAATACCTTTTGGCAAAAGAAAATTGATCAGCCAATTAAAAGTATTTACAGCCATTTTTTGAGCTGGGCAAAAAGAACTTTATTAAGCTTTCGTTGCGTCGCACTCTTGTACTGTTAGATTATTATATTGAGCTTTTACCGAAGCGAATTGCGGAGCCCCGAGCTTGGGGCCAGGCTATGCACCAGGCTTTGAGTGGGGCTCTGCGAAGAAGGAAAGAGTTTATATACCAGCCATTTAGAAGTACCTGTTTACCGCTCATCAAAAAATACAAAATCTCGTCGCTACATTTTCCGGGATCATCGCATTTTTTTGCAAATAACCCTTGCTGAACAATAATTTTATTCTATTGAAACTACCTATAGAAAAAACTTCAGCAAAGATGAATTTTAAAATTATTGTGCTTGCCTCAATAGCCTTTGCATCTATGCTAAGCATACTCCAAAGTTGCCATTCTCAATCTAAAGAAGAAGAGCTAATGGCAAAAAAATATTGCAGCTCCTGTCATTTATTTCCAGAGCCGGCTTTGCTTGATAAAGTTGCCTGGGAAAAGAATATACTTCCTGCAATGGCACCCAGGCTTGGTATCAGATATTTTTTAGATAGTCCTTACGAGGCCGGTAAATATGTAAAAGGAAATAACGCTAATCTAACTGCAGAAAATGAAGTAATCAGTATAAACGACTGGAAAAAAATTATAAGCTATTATAAAGAAAATGCACCTGCCACAAATGCTGCGCAAAACAGGCCGCCTGTCGAAAAATTTACAGACCGGTTTGCCATAAAAGAAGTGTATTCAAAGGAAATTAATCCATCGGTTACTTATATAAAAATCGACGAAGGCAATAAATGGATATATACAGCAAATGCCAATGATTCTTCATTAAATATCTATAATGAAAACTTACAGCTACTTTCAAAATCTAATCTGCATGGGGTAATGGTAGATATGCAATGCAATAAAGACATGAAAAGCAATGGCGAAAGAACCGGCATTCTTACCAATATTGGTATTCTGAATCCGAACGAACTTTCTACCGGAACGGCTGATAGTTTTCAAATAAATAAAGATGGCAAAGTAACTTTTCTTAAAAAGTTCCTGGGCAACCTTCCAAGACCTGTACAAACCACCATGATTGATTTAGACCACGATGGTAAACAGGATTACCTGGTTAATGGCTTTGGTAACACAAAAGGTGCCTTGTACTGGATAAAAAGCCAGGGTAATAATCAATACCAGCAAAATTTTATACGTGCATTACCCGGTACAATAAAAACATATACAGACGATTATAACCATGATGGATTACCGGATATTATGGCGCTGATGGCACAGGCACAGGAAGGCATTTATTTGTTTACAAACAGGGGTAACGGAACCTTTGACAGCAAAACCATTTTACAGTTTCCGGCTGTGTACGGTTCAAGCTATTTTGAGCTGGATGATTTTAACAACGATGGCTTTAAAGATATTTTATACACCTGCGGCGATAACGCAGATTATTCTTACAGTTCGCTGAAGAATTATCATGGTGTCTACATTTTTTTAAATGATGGTAAATACAATTTTACACAGCAATATTTTTTCCCCATTCATGGTTGCTATAAAGCCATTGCAAGAGATTTTGATAATGATGGCGATCTGGATATTGCAACCATTTCATTTTTCCCCGACGAAAAAAATCAGCCACAGGAATCATTTGTATACCTGGAGAATAAAGGCAATGCTTATTTTGGTAACCGTTTTCAGTTTCAACCATACAGCATCAGAGAATTCAATGCCGGTAAATGGCTCACCATGGATGCAGGAGATATAGATGCTGATGGTGATCAAGACATTGTACTTGGCAATTTCTTACCGCCTGCAAAAGAATTGGAACTACAGGCACAAGGTAAAACAAAGCCATTATTTTTGGTTCTTGAGAACAAAACAAAAGCCGCATTATTAAAATAGAAATCAATAAATCCTCATTCTTTGCAGTATTCTGAAGGGCATTAGGAAATTAAAATGAAAGCCGCTCTCTTAGGGAAGAGCGTTTTTTTTGAACCCGGCTGAAATAGTTTTATTGAGCTTTACTTGCGTCGCACTCTTGTACGTTTGGATTATATATTGAGCTTTTATCGAAGCGGATCGCAGAGCCCGAAGCTTCGGACCAGACTACGCGCCAGGCTTTGAGTGAGGCTCTGCTAAGAAGGGTAAGGAATTATTGAAAAGTATTAATGCATTTTTTCCTATTTTGCTTACAGGTATAATCAAATCCATTCAACGCTCAAACTTTTAAAATGAAAGACTTATTAAAACATTCTTTCTTCATTCTTTTTTTCTTTTTCACTTTTTGCAGTAAAGCGCAGGAAATAAAAGCAACATCCGAAACGATAGATGGTTACCCTATTAACCGTCCAATGAAAATTTCGGATAACGAATACGTGTATGCTGCCGGTAAATATGGTGAAAGGAGTGGATTAGACCTGGTAAAATTTACTACAGGTTTGCAGGTAACCTGGAAAAAGCCTTTGCCTGATGGCTTTATCAGGATGGCAAACTGGAAGGATAATATTGTTGTTTTTTCGAGCCCGGAATGGGATAAAAATACCTACTCGAATATTAAAACCATAAAAGCCACATTGATAGATGCAAAAACCGGAAGTACATTACTAACGAAAGATATTTTAAATCTTGACGATAAATTTTATATATACCCCTTTGTACTTACAGATTCAAGTGATCATTTTAAAGGCTTTTTACTGCGTTATTCAAACCTGGAACATGTAAAAATGTTCAGCCAGGGTAAGTCATTCGACCAGATGCATGAAACACAAAAAGCAGACTGGGTTATGCTGGATGACAAGATGGGTGTTAAAAGTACAACTGCACTTAACATTGATTTTAATGGCTTAAATTTTTTAATAGCCACATGCAACACTAAGGGCGACCTGTTTTTTAGCGTAACGGAGGAAGGCAAGCTTACTGCGTTTAAATATTCTGCGGAAACAATGGAAAAAGCCGGTACTCTTTCAGTAATACTGCCCCGTTTTTCCAAAGATGCACTAAGGTGGTATTACGGTGATCTTTCCGGCGATGAAAAGGATTTGGTTTGCTCATTCAGTTACCGCGGAACCGATAAATTAAACAATACAGTTACCATAAGATTCGACTTTTCCAATAACACGGCTTTTTCTTCAATGGCCGATCCTAAAACTAAAATGGAGTTAGAAAAATCGAAAGGCAGGTTCGATAATTTCGAACAGTTTGGCATCGGTTTGTATAACAATAAGTTTATTACCCTGCAGCAATACAATTCTTCAGGCGATTACGTGCAGGGCACCGAAGTGCATACCGTTTACTACAACGATGATATACTGGTAAGTTTTTTCGATGAAAAGATGCAGGCCCTTAAACAGATCAGCATCAAAGCTTCCTTTCCTACTTTCACCAGTTATGGAAAAAATCCGGGTTATAAAATAGCAGGCAACAGGCTGATTATTTTTACAAACGTTTTAGACGGAAAGAAAATACTGCTCCAGGCAAATTTTAAACTGAAATACATCATTATCGATCTTGATAAAATGGAAATCATCAGCGATACGGTTGTTGATTTAAACAGCACCTCAAAGTCAATAATAGATGCATCTTCCACCGTTTGGGTGGGTAATACTGCATTGCTGTTCCGCCTTACAGAAGCCAACTTTTTTTCAGTAAAAGATTTCAAGGTTAAACTGGAGAAGGTAGAGTTTAATTACTAATGAACTAACTAATAATTGGGTTTGCTCAATAAACTCTGTTGAAAGAAAAATAACACTAAATCAACCGGGCAATTAAAATCAATAAGCGAAGTATATTGTGTGTTCAACTCCAGTCGCAGACTGCCTTTTATCTTTAGTTCGAAATGATCCTTTGAAACACTTCGAAGAACGGTAACTTTTGTGAAAGTGTATTTACTTTCTTTGTGCGAAGCTTCGGACTTGATGCAAAGAAAGGCAACCGGAATGGGAGGTTGCGAAAAAGAAAAATCAAGGACAATCTTCCAGATCCAGGGCACGGATTTAGGTATTTTTGGTGCCATGTGAATTAATAAAATTATACATGGCTTTTTTGTTAAGGCCCGAAGAAAATTAATTCTTCCTACTTTTTTGTATTGATACAAAAAGGTAGCAAAAAAAATCGAGGACAACCTGACAGTGCTCACTGAGGCTTTTATTGTTTTTTTGTGTTCGCGAATCTCCTTACGTCGATTTCCGCACATTTGTCCGGGCCAACGCCACACATTTCGTTAGACAAGAATTTTATCTGAGGATTGTAATAGCTCTGAAAGCCGCCGATTGCGTTATTGTTCTTTAATTTCGGAAGCCGGTTACTGAAAGCAAATAAGGATGGCGTAGAGCTCCGTGCATTTGTCGGGGCAAAAGCTATACCCAGCGTTTTTATATAATTTTTAAGGTTAAGGCACTGTCCAGGGTAAATCTTACTTATCAGGTATAAGATTTCTCCCTCCTCGTGCCTCGTCGGTCGAAATGACTGGTGGGAGGATGAGGCTTGCTGGAGAGGTTCATTTTGCGCGTTGAAATGACACTTGATGTTGGTGTAACAGGGTGACCCCGAGCTGGCCTAAGTATATGGGGAGTGTATACGGCTTATATATGGAGTATATAGGGAGTAAGGATTTTGAATTTTAGCTGCCTTTTACTGAAAAAAATTTACATCTGTACAGATATTACCGGAATAGCTTTACAGGTGAGCCATTACACATTAGACTATTTATTTCCCCGGCTGCAATTTTTTTTGATTCCTAATGAGCTACTGAAAGGCCTGGAAGAAGATGGCTCCCCAATTAATGGATCCGGATCATCGTTTAATACTATTTTAAGGATTCCCCTTTTTTTAACCCTTAAGCCGCTCTATCAAATGCCAACCGATGCATAAACCTATCATTTCATTTGAAAAATTATTAAAGTAAACCCCCCATTTTGAAAATTAAATAAAGAAGTGAAGTATATTGCTGCTTTAACCAATCCTATTGAAGATCGTACAGTCTATTTTTCAATAACTATTTACCGGGAGGATTGGGTGCAGCAGAATGTGATTTACTTTTTAAAGTAAATTGTATTACCTGATGCAGAGTATTGTGTTGCAGTAAAACAAAGAGGCTATGGGGTTTAAAAGTTTTTTTGCAAAAAAGCGGATTTGGCTGCAAATAAGTGTGAAACAAGGTTATTTTAATATGGGTTTTATTATTTGTTTCAGGATTGTGAGCCCCTAATGCTTAAAAATTGTATTTTACGGGGTCAGGTTAAATAAATTTGTACCATTATAAGCGGTTGAAAAAATGTTTATGAGCAGAAAATGTGCACAGTTTGGCTTACTTATGTACATGTGTATTTGCATCTTTCTTTTGTCGTCTTCATGTATCAGCAGTAAATCCATTACCTATTTTAATAATCTCCCAGACTCCATACGCACACAGTTAGATACTTTGCAACCTCCTCAACCTATCATACAGGTTAATGATTTATTACAGATCAAAATAGGAGGTGAGAGCGAAAAAACGGTTGAATACATCAATAAACATTTTATCGGTGATGGTGGGGGCGGTGGTTTGCAAACTATGGTTGACCTTGAAGGTAATATTGAATTGCCCCAGATCGGTAAACTAAAGGTATCCGGACTTACCAAGGAAGCTGCAAAAGATTCGATTAAAAATGCGTATAAGGAGTACTTAGTAGATCCTATTGTTGCCATCAAATTTGGAGACTTTAGGTATACGCTTTTGGGGGAGGTTAGCGGACAGGGAAACAAAACTGCTACTGCCGAAAAAGTAAGTATATTAGAAGCTATAGCGCAAGGTGGCGGTCTTACACAATATGCCCAGTTTGATAAAGTAAAAATCTTTAGAGAGGTAAACGGTAAGCGGGAAATTATTGCAGTTAACCTGAATGATAAGAACCTTCTGAACTCACCTAATTTTTATCTTCATCCTAATGATGTGGTTTACGTTCAGCCAAAAGAGGTAAAGCAATTGACAGAAAATTTTCAACGAACTTTATTCTATATTTCAGGTGTAACAAGTATTTTGACTATTTTTCTGGTATTATTTAAGAAATAATATGAGCTATCCGATTTCCGATAATGAAACCAGTGAAGTAGTTGCCGTATCTGGTGGCGCCCAAATTGATATCAAAAAAATTGTGTATAAACTGATCGGGTTTTTACCCTGGATCATTTTATCTGTGCTCATCGCCTATTCCGTTGCAAAATTTTACCTCCGCTATACCCCGCAGGTACACCGGGTTTCGGCGAATATTTTGATCAAAGATGATCAGGAATCGTCGCCAGAAAATACGGTATTGCGGGGACTTGGCGTGATGCCGGGTGGCAAGCAGTTGCAGGACCAGATCGATATATTGCAATCTTATGAGTTAGCTGAGGGTGTTGTTGATTCATTAAACCTTCAAATCAATATTGTTTCGCAGGGCCGAATCACCTCATCGGTGCTTTATGGAAGCTATACGCCTGTTTTTATCCAGACCCTTAAAAATGACACCTCCAAATATATACCTACGAGCTATCTGCTTTACGTATATGATGACCGGTTTTTACTTGTGCATGGAAACGAAAAACTATCACACCATTACAGGGATACCTTTTTATTGTCAGGAAGACCTGTTTTTGTTGAGCGTAATGCACTGGTAAAAACTGATGAAAACGGGTATAACCTGTTTATCAGGGACAGACGTTCCGTTGCCATGGGTATCAGTTCCGCCATTACCGTGACCAAATTGCATGACCTTAGTGGTATCCTGGAAATTGCCATGCTTGACCAAACCCCCCAACGGGCAGTAGATATTATCAATAAGCTAATTGATGCATTTAATACAGCGAGTGTAAATGACAAAAAAATTGTTGGCAATAAGACCAGCCAGTTTTTAGAAGACCGAGTGAACGGGGTTTCGGATGAACTGGATGAACTGGAGATGAGGGCAGAGGCTTTTAAACGTGATAACAAGGTAAACGATATCAGCTCGCAGGGAAACCTATATTTAAGCCAGGCCCTTAGTTATGACCAGAAGCAAACTGAACAAACCGGGGAACTTGAATTATTAAAGTCGCTCGAACAATTTATTAAAAACTCCAAAGACTATACAGATATTATCCCATCCCAATTTGATCAAAACGAACCTTCACTTGGGAGATTAATCACTCAATACAATGAAGGCGTTCTTGAATACCAGGAACAGGCCAAAATCAGTACGCAGAAAGACCCTGTGATGGGCAGGATGAAAAACCAACTGGCCAATATTAAGGACAATATTTTTAAAAATATTGAAAGCGTGCGGCAAAGTGACCTGATCAAATTGAGGCAGGCCGGTTCCAAACAAAATGACTATGAAAAACTTTTCGCCGGCATACCTGAAAAAGAACGGGAATATTTAAAACTTCAACGACAGATCGGTGTAAAAGAACAACTGTACCTGTTCCTTTTGCAGAAAAAGGAAGAAACAGAATTGTCACTTGTGTCCACCATTAACGATACCCGTACTGTTGAATCGGCTTTTGATAAGGGCGTTGTTTTGCCCAAAGCAGACCAAATCATGCTGTTTTCGGAGCTGGTCGGACTTATTATCCCAATCATCATTATGCTGCTTCTTGATTTTTTTAATAATAAAGTATCTGACCGTAAAGAAATTGAATCAGGGACCAAAGTTCCTATCCTGGGCGAATTGTCTTTGAATACCAATATTAAAAACAAAGTTATCCATGCCAAGAGCCGTTCGAGCCTCGCCGAGCAATTCAGGCTTATCGGTACCAACCTTCAATATATAGTTCCCGGCCAGCCCTGCAAAACCATTCTTGTCACATCTTTTATGAGTGGAGAGGGGAAAAGTTTTGTGTCAATTAATCTTGCCAGCAGTTTGGCGGCCGGTAATGCAAAAGTATTACTGATTGAAATGGACCTCAGGAAACCTAAACTGGAAAAATACCTGAATTCTGAGCGCGGTACAGGGCTTACAGATCATATCGTAAACAATGTTCCCTACGATAAGATCATTACACGGGTAAACAGCCTGCCGAATGTAGATATCATACCGAGTGGTCCAGTACCACCAAACCCTGCTGAAATGCTGATGCATTTCAGGATAAAGGACCTGCTTGAATATGCAAAGGAACATTATCAATACATCGTCATTGATTCTCCTCCCATTGGGCTTGTGGCTGATGTGTTTTTATTAAGCAAGTATGTTGATGTTACCCTTTTTATCCTGCGGCATAAATACTCTTATAAAACAACAATTCAATATGTTGACCGGCTCAATGCGGAGCAAAAAGTTAACGCACTCAATATTATTGTCAACGGCATCAGTGAGCCAACAGGAGTGGGTTACAGTTATGGTTATGCATACGGCTATGGTTATGGTTATGGCTATGGTTACGGTTATCATTACGGATCGGGTTATTATCCTGATGATCCCGACATGAAGGGTATTAGGGGGTTTTTTCGCAGGTTAAGGAAAAAATAAATTAACCTGATTCTATATTTTTATTCAGTCACTTATGTGAGTGAGGGGGCGGAGCTGTAAAATGTTATGAACGAAAAAAATAAAAAATGGTTTGCTCTATATACCAAACCACGCTGGGAGAAAAAGGTTGATGCACTGCTTCAGCGCAAGAGCCTCGAAAGCTGGTGTCCATTACAAAAAGTAGAGCGTCAATGGAGCGACAGGAAAAAAATAATCGAGGATACCCTTTTTAAATCCTATGTTTTTGTACACATTGTCGAAGAGGAACGCCTGCAGGTATTACAGACCGATGGCGTACTTAATTTCGTTCATTATCTTGGTAAGCCCGCGGTAATAAAAGACGAAGAGATTAATCTTATAAAATCTTATTTAAAAGAGAAAGACGCGGTAATTTCAACCCAGCCATGGGAGTCCCTTGAGCCCGATATCAGGGTAAAAGTAAAGCATGGTATTTT
>JANXWM010000203.1 GCA_025351145.1 Chitinophagaceae bacterium | reverse complement strand
AGAAACCTGGCTTTTACTTTTTTCTTTAGCCTCGTTTTTATTTTGATCGTAGATCTTTATACTGCTGAGGTATTTATCGATCATTGGCGATTTTTCAAGACCGGCAAAGCCTAATATTTTATTTATGATAACTGATGGGGCGGTAACGAAATCTTCATATTTTACTGTAAGGCACTGGTTTTTGTATTCTGCTATTTCGTTAGCGGTAACATCCATAATTTTTTTGTACTGCAGAGCGGCGAGTAATTCAGGTTTATCTCCGTTTTTGGCTGCCCAGTCTTCTTCGTTTTGGGTATAAGCGCCCTGCCACCAAAGCTGGTGTTTGCCTTTATTTTGCCAGAAATCTACCTGTAGCCAGGAGTTAATTGTAGGCATGGGTTCGCGAACTATATTAATAAAAACAGCATCGGGAAAAATACTGGAGAGGTAGCCAATTCTTGAAGGGCCGGTAATTTTAAATGCAAGCCTTTCTTTAAACTGGTTTGCTACAAGCTTTGAAAATACTGACCTTATTTTGGCTACATCTTTTTCTGAAGCACGCTCGTTAATGAGGAAGCCTCTTGAAAAATTAATTTCGGGGCCGGTTAAATATTCCCAGAAATTATAAGCTTCGGCAGGTTTAAATAAGAATTTATTAAATGCGGATACTTTATTGAGCTGTGGTTTTTGACCATGCAAACGCCAAAGCTTATTTTCAAAAAAGTTTCGTAAAAGATTGATGGAAGTGATTTTTGGAAAGTGTTCCTGGTAATTGGATGGCCATGCTAGGCTTTCGTGCCTGAAAACTATTTCGGATATGATTGTTGTGCCCGATCTGCCCGAGCCAATAATAATAACTGGTTTAGAAATGTTTTCCATCAATAAAATATTTCTATGGTTTTTACAGGAAAGGGCTGGTTGCCCAGCCCTTATTTATTAGATTTTTTTCAGGATTAACTTTCCGGAAATATTCTTTTTAAGAATGATTTCTTTTCAGTGTCTTCCTGGTGATAATAACCAAAATCTTCATCGAACCTGAATCCAAATCCATAACCCTGGTTATAGCCCGGAACAAGTTTAACATCATTCAGGATCACATAAATATTTTTCAATTTTTTATTCACTTTCAAATCTTCAATAACATCTACGTGTTTCTTGAAAGTGATTTGCTGCCTTACTATATAGAGCGTTAAGTCGGTATAGCGGCCGATTACCTGTGCATCTGTAACAATAGCTGCAGGTGGGGTATCTACAATAATGTAGTCGAACTTACGCCTCATTTCTTCGAAGAAGGCCCCCATCTTATCATTCAACAATATTTCCGATGGATTTGAGTCAAGTTCGCCGGATGATAGTGCCCACAGGTTCTCATTAATGCCTGAAGGTTGTATTACATCGTTAAGCGATGCATTTCTTTCAAGATAATCTGCAATGCCTATATTGTTTTCTAAACCAAGATCCCTTGATAATTGAGCTTTGCGCAATTCCATGTCTAAAAGCAATACTTTTTTGCCAGATAAAGCTAAAGCCGCAGCCAGGTTTAATGAAACAAAGGATTTGCCTTCTCCGCTTACGGTAGAAGTACACATAATAACCTTGTCAGTAGTTCCTGCTAAACGGAATAAAAGATTGGTTCTTAAAGTCCTGAATTGCTCTGCTACAGCCGTACGTGATTCTTTTGTTACCACTACCGGGTTGGTAGATTTCGTATTGCTTATTTCAGCTATTAGTGGTGCAGAGGTATTTTCAGTAATATCAGATGGTTGAGTTACTTTATTATTGCTTAACTCATTAATAAGTATCGATAAAGATGGTATTAAAATGCCAAGGAAAATAGCAGCGAGAATTACGATAAGCTTGTTGGGCCACCACGGGTAAACGCTGGCTTTTGCTTCATCAATAATTCTTACCGGAGCAATGTTATTTGATTTTGTTACAGCTGTTTGTTCTCTTACAGTAAGTAAGTAAACATACAATTGCTGCAATACATCCTGCCTTCTTGAGGACTCAAGATATTGCCTTTGCTGTACAGGCATTTTTTGAATATTGCTTTGAACAGAACTGCTTTGCTTGGCAAGGCTGTTAAGCCCTATAATTAAACCTTCTTTGTAGGTTCTAAGCGTTTTGGTAAGGTTAGAGCGGATTGTTACCAATTGCGCATCTACTCCTTTTACCTGGGGATTATTTTCTGTACTGTTTAAAAGCAGTGTTTGCCTTTGTAGCTGAAGGCTATTGTATTTTTCAACTAATGTTATATATGCCTGATCAGTAATGGGTGCGGTGGTAGGCATGGTGCGTTGAAAATTATTTTCATCACCAAGGTAATTTTCAAGTATTGTAATATATTCAATCTGTGCCTGCTGTGCATCCAGTGCTTTAGAGGCATCATTACCCTGCCCAATCAATGCCTTACCCTGTTCCTGTATATCAGTAATATTATTAGCTTCATTAAAGCTTTGAATATGGCCTTCCATACTGGTTAATTCCTGGGCAACTAATTGAATCCTGTCATCAATGAAAGCAACTGTGCTGTCTGCAACTGAATTGCTCGCATTAATTTTAGATTTTACATAAAGACTAATAAGGTAGTTTACAAAATCTTCACCCTTTTTAGGTACAGATGCATCAAGGGTGAGATCCATTGATGTTGTATTAACGGCAGAAATAAATGTAAGCAGGCCTTCATTCACTGTATAAAAAGTAGCATCATAAGGGGCAATCTTTAAACCCAATGGAAGCTTAGGGTCCTTCATAATCACGTCAGGATTTTGAATAAGAACAAACTTACAGAACTTTAAAGTGAGCGTATCTCCCCACGTTGCAGTGAATGATGTGTCTGAAAAATCATCCATGAATTTCACCTTATCCTTATCAATCCGCACATCCCAGGCAAGCGGGTAATCAAGTCCGCCTTTAAGGTCGAGCAGATTAATATAAAAGGGTGATCTCTTATATACTTCTGCAAATCTTATTGCCCCCTGGCCCCAATACGATACATTATATTGTAAATCATGGATAGCCTGTTCAATAAGTGTTCTTGAATGGATAGCCACCAATTCATTATTCACATCAGGTTGCTGGGAAAACATACCCAGCTTGCCAAGAACATCACTTTCCGAAACACCACTTTGTATTTTATTTGCGTTATCGCCATTTACCATTACCCTCGCGGTAATAGTAAATGTGGGAATTGCATATAAGATATATAGAACGCCTAATACAAGACAAAGGCCCAACGATAGGGAAAACCATTTCCAGTTACCAACTACTTTGGCAACAAGATATTTAAAATCGAATCCATCATTCTTACTGGTATAAGTGCTTATATCAGTAGTTCCATTCGAATTATTATTATTACTGCTTTGCATATTGTTCATCTTTTAAATTAGCGCTTAAAATATATACCTGGTTTTTTATCAGTACCGGGTAAAACTTATTTAAATAATAACCTTGCTGTTATTACAGTAAGCAGGGATAACCCGGCTGCAATAATTGCAAAGTTCCTGTTGCGGTATGCATCTGTGCTTTCCACTTTGGAAGCAGAAGCTTCTACATAAACAACATCATTCGGACGGAGATAGAAATATGGGGAACTGATACTTTTCGAACTGTCAAGGTTTAATCTGGTTATTTCTTTTTGGCCATCATTATCCCTTATGATCATTACATTTTCTCTTCTGCCATAAATGGTTAAATCTCCTGCAAGCCCCAACGCATCTATAATGCTCGGCTTCTCATTCGGAACAATAAAAGTTGAAGGATTTCTTACTTCTCCAAGTACCGTAACCTTAAAATTTGCAAACCTTACGTTTACAACAGGGTCTTTAAAATAGAATGATATTTTTGAAGTAACGGTATCTCTTACCTGCTCTGTTGTTAATCCTTTTACATATACATTTCCAACATAGGGCATGTGAATGAACCCGGTCTTGCTGATCAGGTAACCCGATACAACTGTTTGATTACTTGAATTGCCTGTAACAGCACCAGAGTTAACCGGAAGATTGCCTTGGTTTAAGATAGAATTTGCCTGCGGATCAAGCGTTTGCACAACAATATTAAGGATGTCATCAGTTTTTACAACCGGCGATGTAAAAGAAGCCAATGGAACATACTTTACGGTTGTTGAATCTGGTATATCTTTAAGAATAGCTATCCTTTCCGTGCGGCAGGATGCAAAAAAAACCGATAGAAAAACAATAACTAAAAACGGAACAAGCAGCGGGCTGATAAAGGATTTTAGAATTTTCATTGAATTACTGTTGGTTATAAAATTTGAATGCAAATGTAAAGGGGCTGCCCCTTTAGTCCAAAAAGAAATTGTAAACCTCGGTTTAAGTTTATATGAATAGATATTATAAATCAATGACCGGTGTTTATCAATTCAATGCAGACAGAAAGCGTGAAAATAGATAATACAATCATACAATGTCTAATCATTTCACTCCGGCGGGCTTAAATCACGATTAAAAAATATTTGTCAGCAAATAAAAAAATGCGTTTTTCAAATTGTATTAGTGGTTTTCTGCAGGGTTAAACCGGAATTTTGCAGTTAGATGTATTGGCTGTCAAAAGTTGAGATAATTACTAAAATACAAGTGTGCGACGCAAGAGGCGATGCCATAAAAAACTATTGCCGGCATAAAAAAATCTACTATAAAATCTGGGTTAAAACACCTGTATTAATCAGGGATTATTTTAAAAAATGACTCATAAAAAATCAGATCGCAGCAACCAGTTGTGAAGGTCTTCCGTAACCTCTTCATCTTCCGCCAGTTCTATATTCATTGTATTAGGTGTTTTTTTTACTGCAAGGTTTTTCTTTTGCACAGGTTTATAATTGGCTTTCTCAAAGAACAAAGAGTATGTTCCTGCCGGTAAAGCAGGTATCTTATATTGACCAAGCTCATCAGTTACCACTTTTTGTTCATTCAATAATATACTGCTCCTGGCAATAATGGTTACATCTGATAAAGGCTTTTTGGTGCCTGCTTCAGTTACCACGCCTGTAAAAGAGCAGTCAGTACATGCCTTTTGCTCTATGGCAAAACAAAAAAAATTTGAACAAATAAAAAGGAGAATGATGAGTAGTGGTTTCATTTTGCAGCTTTTGGTTCAATAAAGTTATTCAATTTAAGTTGTTGTAAAACACATTAACATTATTTAACAAAAACTATGACCCCTTTTTTAAACCGCTCTTATTGCAGTTTAAACAACGACAGCCAGGGTTATTTTTTTTGGTCCAGCATTGGCTTTCCATAGCATCGCCTCTTGCGTCGCACACTTGTACGGTTGAAACAACAATGAACAAGCCGCGGGCAAAATACAAAGGCCCGCAGCTAAAAGCTCATAGCTATTCTTTAGTACAATAGGCGATGCCCAAAGTATCAAATGCCGGTAACAAAAAACCTTCATTAAAATTGCTTGCTGCAATTGAAATGAAGGTTTTTTATTTTATCAACTCATCCAACGGTTAATCGCCATCTTCGCCATTAGATTTATTGTCGGCCCTCTTTTGCATTTCTGCAACAGGCATAGCAATCATGCGGCCAATTGGGGCTTTGCCGCGGTAAGTAATCACCTTCATCATCACCGCATCTTTAGGCGGTGTAAGCGTGACTGTATATTTTGGATAAAACCTGTCGGGGAAAGAATTATCGAAACTGTAATAAATATCAAGGCCCTCTACTTCAGTACTCATGGAAATCTGCAACTTGCCGTTGGCATCTTTACCTGCTTTAAAAATGGGGTCGTACATGCTTGGTGCATATTTTATTTCCTGTATATCGAAACGCTTAAAATGTTCTTCAACTTTGCCGGTAAAATTGTTCCAGTTCTTCTTCTCCTTTGGCGACCAAAGAGACTCTGAAGTTGCAAAGGCTCTTGGCCAAACCATGTACTGCAGGTGGCGTACATTGTACACCTGCTCTGTCCATAAATTAGCCTGTCCGCCTTTTATATATTTTGCATCTGCACCATTGGGTACCGGCTCAAAACTATAAGCTTTGTTTAAACGCAGGGTGGCATAGATATGTGGCTCCATTATGGGGTCGCTTTGCATATAATCAATATAGCAATAAGCAGTTGGTGTCATTACTACATCATGCTTCATCAGGCTTGCTTCTACCCCGGCTTTTTCTCCGCGCCAGCTCATTACTGCTGCGTTTGGTGCAAGGCCACCTTCGAGGATTTCATCCCAGCCCATAAATTTTTTGCCTTTGCTTTCTACTATTTTCTCAAGCCTTTTTTCAAAATAACTCTGCACTTCCTGCATGGTTTTTAATCCTTCTTTCTGCATTAGTGCTTTAATGTCATCACTTTTTTCCCAATAGTTTTTTGGGCACTCGTCACCGCCCACATGTATATATTCAAAAGGAAATAAGGCCGCTACTTCTGTCATTACTTTATCCAGGAAAACATACACTTTTTCATTGGCCGGGCAAAGCGTATTATCCACCAAAGCTATTGGTGGTGCGCCATGCGACCAATCCATAAAATTCTCTCCAGAACGTACATGATATTTATCTGCACCCGGCGTGCAGGATAGCTCAGGGTACGAAGCAATGGCAGCAAGGCTATGTCCCGGCACATCAACTTCGGGCATGATGTTTACAAACCGCTCTTTAGCGTACTGAACAACTTCTTTAATATCTTCCTGTGTATAAAACCCGCCATAAGTTCGCGGTTCATCGGGCAGGGGAGCAGTAAAGTCGCCAAAATAACCTTCCTTCTTTACATTCCATGCACCAACTTCTGTAAGTTTTGGCAGGCTTTTTATTTCTATGCGCCAGCCCTCATCGTCGGTTAAATGCCAGTGCAGCAGGTTGAATTTATAGCGGGCCATCAGGTCAATAAAATCTTCCACATCTTTCTTGGTAAAAAAATGGCGGGATACATCAAACATTAAACCCCTCCAGCCAAAACGCGGATAATCTGTAATATCAACGCAAGGGGCAATCCATTGAATGCCATTAACGGCTCCTGCGCTTTCTATTTCTTTCGGAAATAACTGCACCAGTGTTTGTGCCCCATAAAACAAACCCGCAGGCTTGTTGGCCCTTATTTCAACGTTTTTAGCGGTAACTTTTAACTGGTAACCTTCGTCGCCAATTTCTTTGTTGGTGGTTGTATTCAACACCAGTTTAACTGCTGCTGATGCCTTGCTGCTTATAGTAACTTTCGATCCGGTGGCAGCTGATAAACGCTGTTCAAGAAACGCAGTTGTTTGTTTTAATTCGGGCAGGGCAGGTGCTTCTATTACCACATTTACCGGCAACTTAAATATGCCTTCATTTTCTACAATCTTTACAGGTTCAGGTATAATGGCAATCCGTGGTTTTGCATCCTGGCAAAATACAGTTTGCAGTACAACACAACAACATAGAAAGGCAAATAATTTTTTCATACAGCGGTTTGATTTTTTTGAGTTTTAAAACACAGGAATGAAGAAAGCAAATTAAGAATAAATAAGGAAATTATGCCCAGGCAATGTTTGGTAGTATTTGTAGCCAAAGCCACAGCACAAATATGAAGCTTTAGTTGCGTCGCACTCTTGTACAGTTGAATTATATATTGAGCTTTTATCTAAGCGTAGATTGAAGCGGGAATTGTTTTTGGCAAGGACATTTAGTTCGTCTATTTTCGAGTTGGCAGCCATATTACCGTGAAACTTTCAATCGTATTCATAATAGCTTTACTTGTGTTCAACAACAATCTTGTTGGACAATCTCGATTACTGCAAGGGCGTGTTATTTCTAATCATTTGGAAACATTGCCAGGTATTCGAATACAAAATGGCGACACGGCAATATTTGGAGAGACGGATTTAGAAGGCAGATTTCAAATTAACTTACCAGAGAAAACCCAAACCATTGTATTAAGAGGCGTTGGTTTGGAGCCAACAACAATCACGTTAAATGACAGTTGCCACAAAGTTGAAGTTATAATGATATTAGCTGGAACATATGATTTTATGTCATCCAATAAAATTGACAGACTTCGATTAAAAGAATTTAAGCAATTGCCAGAGCTTTATATTCGAGCCTATAATAAAGGACTTTTCACAAAAAGCACAGTTTGTTATTCACGACAGTTTGAACCAGAAAAGTCAGCACTTGACAGCATAAGGAAGGAAATGATTAAACAACAAAAGCAAAATAAAATCAATTTTGAAAATTTGAAAATTGGAGACAAAGTCAGAATTCCATTTAGCACTGAATACAATTCTGATGGAACACATAGAACAACTTTAATCGTCTATTCAATTTTTGCATACAAATCGAAATATGATTGCATCATTGAGGCAATTATTACAGACAAAAACCATAACAATAATGGCTATAATTTAGTTTGTAAAATAACGAGTGACAATCTATGCAAACCGGGGAGCATTTATAATGGTAAGACAATGAAAATTGGAGAAGTGTTTGTGCATAATATGAAATATTTCAAAGTGCTTACCAAATAAATACGGCTGCCAACAAGTGTATTTGCAAAAGCAGGGCTGGACAATGTAATATCAGCTATGTGTGTCTCGTCCTGAAATAGCTTGACGTTCAATCTTCATTTTTAGTACATAACTTCAACAACATATTTTCAAATCGGCATTTGTACGGGGCTGGACAATCAAGGAATTCCCTGCCTTCGCAAATACTCGAACGTTAGGCGCAAATATGACACAAGCTCAAATTCAACAAATGAAGAATACTGGAATTTTAATTTTGACAAAGGGACAAACTTTTTGGCATTATTCGATTATTTCATTTTTGCTGATTGTTCCTATTATGACAACAATTGATGTTTTCAAATATTACGTGACACACACTTATATTTCTAAACAGCCAATTGATTTTATGTTTGGGTACATTTGGATTTTGCCTTCTTTAATTTTTTATTTCATTCAAAAAAATAGACTAAAATTCAAGACAATAGACCTTTCTGTTGACAATAACACTTTTCATGAAGCAGTTGAACAAACAGCTAAAGAACTTGAATGGAACATCAAACAAATGACACATGTTGTCGTCATTGCTAAAAGTGGCTTTAGCTGGAGAAGTTGGGGAGAACAAATAACTATTCTTCATGACAAGGACAAAATCCTTTTTAACAGTATTTGCGACCCAGACAACAGACCATCAGTCGCATCATTTGGAATGAATAATGTAAACCGAAAGACATTTGAGAAATTTATAAGACAGTAATTTGCCAAGCCTCAATGTTAGCGGCAATTTGAAATCAGTAATAGCTTAAAAAAAACAGATTCATTTCCCACTCTTACCATGAATTCAACTTTCCAAATAGAAAGAGACAAAACGAAAGAAGAAGTATTAATTGAAATCGCTAATCAACTCGAGTTGATTCATGATCTAGATTTAGTAAATAAAATAAAAAGCCATTTGGTTGATCCATCTGCACATTTGGCAATCTGGGATTATAGTGAAAAAGAAACTAAATATCCAGTGTGGTTAATATTAACAAGTAAAAAATATGACACAGCGATTTTATTTAGTGAGTATGGATTTGGGATAGGCAATTGGGGGTTAGTAACATTATCCGACAACCCGTTTCACTTCGGCATGGACTTTCAATGGTTCGAAACTCTGCAGGAGGTTTTTTCAAATTCGATGATGGCTGATTAAATCCTTCGCCCTGTTTCGTGTCCCTACGAAACAGTTCTTCTAAATCTACCCAACGGTAAAAGCTCAATAGAATATCCAACCGTACAAGAGTGCGACGCAAGGAACGGCGAATCATGCTCCTCAAGCAGGGCTCAAAAAAACAATTTCACAATAATCTTATAACAAACAAATATTAATAACAGTGCTGCAAAATGCTGAAAGGCTGGTAATATTGCGGTTAATTAATGGAAGTTTATGTACAATTCTGTGGCGGTATTCTGCGGATCGAAAAATGGCAGCGATCCTATTTATGAACAGCATGCAAAAGAGCTTGGTAAATTACTGGCCGAACATAAAATAACTATTGTTTACGGCGGTGGAAACACAGGCCTGATGGGCGCTGTAGCTAATGCAGCACTTGAACATGGCGGTAAAGTTATTGGCGTTATTCCTGAAGTGCTGAAAGACCGTGAACGCCATCATAAGGGAATAACGGAACTGCATATTGTTAGTGATATGCATACGCGCAAAAAAAAGATGTACGACTTAAGTGACGCTGCCATTGTATTGCCCGGTGGCAATGGTACACTGGATGAAATGTTTGAAATGGCTACATGGAATGC
>JANXWM010000169.1 GCA_025351145.1 Chitinophagaceae bacterium | reverse complement strand
AGAAGAATTGGCTGGGTACCTGTATCAGTAAAACATTTCCTTTTATTTCAATCGCTTTAATTGGTTCGAACCATGTTTTATAGGGCTGCCAGTCTACGATATCCTTTATAATCTTCAAACAATTATTCCATATGGCATCTGCGGTTTTGGTCATAACAATCAAAAAAATTATGTTGAGTTAAGAACAGTAAAAGGGCAAAAAATCACAAAAAAATTTTTCATCGTGGTGTGAATAAATTTTTTGGGATAGAAGACGAATATCAATCTTTTATGTTGAAAAAAAAATTTTTTCATCTGCCTATTTTTTATCAGCAATGTCAATTTATCATAATGCGAAATTTTTCTTTCCACATATTTAAAATCAAATTAAAATAACAAATTCAATCTTGCTTAAATTATGGTTGATTTACAATGAAATGGATGCATTTATACCTTAAAAAGGACTAAAATACTGAGGTCATTTTTTTGCAAATACTATTTTTTTTACGAAAAAAATATATTTTAAAAATGAAAAATATATAACAGGGAAGTTTCGGGATTTTTTAGTATACAGTTGATACCTGGCAGCAGAACAACTATTGTACTTTCCCTGCGTCGCACTCTTGTACTAGTGATTCATTATACAGTAATAGCCGCTGTAATGCTTTACCTGCAAGCATTATAGCAATTTAAGACAGCTATTTTAAAAAACAGCATAAGTGTTTCTTTTCTACTATTTTTGCGAAAACAATTAATATGTCATTTGAAATAACTGGAAAGCTGGTAGCAAAATTTGATGCAGTGCAGCGCACAGAAACTTTTAAAACAAGGGAGTTTGTAATCGAGACAAATGAAGATGTAAATGGCCGCATCATCACTAATTATATCAAGTTTCAAAGCGTACAGGACAGAACAGCAATGCCAGACAGGTTTAACATCGGTGACCAGATAAAAGTAATGTTCAATATTAAAGGAACAAAGTGGGTAAAAGATGGCAGGGAGAATTATATTACCAACTTAGATGCATGGAGAATGGAGCATATTAAATTAGCTCAAACCGATACTGATATGCCGCCTGCCTATGTGCCGGATGCGCCACCATCAGAGGTTGCAGACGATTTGCCTTTCTAAAATATCTTTTAAAAATATTAAATTGATTTTTGGGTTAACTGCTCAACATCATGCTACAAAATATTTCCCTCCGCCTCTCTCCTGCCGAAGCAGCAGATGATGATAGTATCATTAATCACATCGCTCAATCACTTGCAGTAAACAAAGAACTGATTACCGGTTTTCACCGCCTGAAACAATCAATTGATGCAAGAAGCAGGCAGCAAGTGTGGATAAACCTTACTGTAAAAATTTTCGTCAATGAACCATTTTTAAAAAGAGAATGTGTAGAACTTATTCTACGCAATGTTAGTAACTCCAAAAATTCTGTGTTAATAATCGGTGCCGGCCCGGCAGGATTATTCGCGGCCTTAAAATTAATTGAACAGGGAATTAAACCCCTAATTCTCGAACGGGGCAAAGATGTCCGTGCAAGAAGAAGGGATCTTGCTGCACTTAATAAAGAAGGAATCGTAAATCCCGAAAGCAATTATTGTTTTGGCGAAGGCGGCGCTGGCACATACAGTGATGGTAAGCTATACACAAGAAGCACAAAACGCGGCGATATTGACCGTATCCTCAACATATTTGTTCAGTTTGGTGCCGATGAAAAAATATTATACGAATCACACCCGCATATTGGCACTAATAAATTACCGCACATCATTACCGCCATGCGTGAAAAAATTATTGAATGCGGCGGTGAAGTTTTATTTGAAAAGAAAGCTGTCGATTTTATTCTGCACAACGATACAATAACTGGGGTTAAAACAGCAGATGGCAATACATTTCATGGCAATGCAGTAATCCTTGCTACGGGTCATTCAGCACGCGATATTTTTGAATTGCTGTACCATAAAAAAATTCATATAGAAGCAAAGCCTTTTGCACTCGGTGTTCGCATTGAACACCCACAAACTTTAATTGATTCTATTCAATATCATTGCAGCAACCGCGGCGATTTTCTTCCGCCTGCTTCTTACGGTTTGGTAGAGCAGGTTAATGAACGCGGCGTATTTAGTTTTTGCATGTGCCCCGGTGGTATTATTGCACCGGCAGCCACCAATCCCGGCGAAATTGTAGTAAACGGATGGAGCCCAAGCAAACGAAACAATCCTTATGCAAACAGCGGCATGGTGGTACAGGTAGAGCAGAAAGATGCACTTGATTATTTCACCAACCATAATCCCCAATTACCAATTCCTAATTCCAGCAATCCGCTTTTGCTCATGCATTTTCAATCTGCCATAGAGAAAAAAGCCTTTAATGCAGGTGGCGGCAATTCGGTAGCACCTGCCCAGCGTATGGCCGATTTTTGCAACAATAAAATTTCTTCAACCCTGCCTGAATGCAGTTATATACCGGGGCTCCGCAGCACGGGTTTAAATAATGTGTTGCCTCCTTATATATATGCAGCGCTGCAAAATGGCTTTAAAGCGTTTGGAAAAAAGATGAAAGGTTACCTTACAAACGATGCCGTAGTTGTTGCTGCAGAAAGCCGTACTTCATCGCCTGTACGCATACCCAGAGATGATAAAAATTTACAGCACCCGCAAATTAAAAATCTTTATCCCTGTGCCGAAGGTGCGGGTTATGCCGGAGGTATTGTAAGCGCCGCTATGGATGGTGAAAGGGTTGCAGCAACTATTGCCGCAGTATTGCAGTAAAATATTTTTAGCACCGTTTGTAACATTTAAAGCAATAAGGCTACTAATCAACATAATTTCAATGGCTAATTAAATACAAATTATTTACCCGGCTTTCAGCTCTTTGTGGCATCGCCTCTTGCGTCGCACCCTTGTACGTTCGGAAAAACAGGCAGCAAGGCAAAGAGGCAATAGGCAAATAGTTTTGATCGTATTGTTCACTGCTCGTTGTTCACTGTTCATTCTTAATCCGAACGTACAAGAGTGCGACGCAAGAGAAGCTTTATAGTACTACTGAAGCTTGGTCCATAATGATTAAAAAAAATGAAATATAAATTCTAAGCGCAACAACTAACTACTTTTAAATATTAAATAAAAAACAAACTAACGATATGGCACTTTTGCAACTGGAGCATTTAAAAAAATACTACGCTACACAAAAAGCTGTTGACGACATAAGTTTTAGCATTGATAAGGGATCCATCTTTGGTTTGCTTGGCCCAAATGGCGCAGGCAAAACAACTTTACTGCGGATGATCACCGGCATTTTTTATCCCGACGAAGGCAATATTATTTTCGATGGAAAAACATTCGACCCACTCAACGATATTATTAAAATTGGCTACATGCCCGAGGAACGTGGCCTGTATAAAAAAATGAAAATTGGCGACCAGGCTTTATACCTTGCACAACTAAAAGGCCTCAGTAAAAACGAGGCGATGGAAAAAATAAAATTCTGGTTTAAGCGCCTTGAAATGGAAAGCTGGTGGACCAAAAAAGTAGAAGACCTAAGTAAAGGCATGAGCCAGAAACTGCAGTTTGTAATAACCGTTTTACACGAACCCAAACTGATCATTCTTGATGAACCTTTCAGCGGTCTTGATCCATTAAACGCAAATCTTATTAAAGATGAAATTTATGGTTTGGCGCAGCGTGGCTGCACCATCATCTTCAGCACTCACCGCATGGAACAGGTAGAAGAAATCTGCGATCATATTGTTTTGGTTAATCTTGGCCGCAAAGTTTTAGACGGCACGGTTCAACAAATAAAACAGGATTTTAAAGAAAATAAGTTCAGCGTACAGCTAAGCGGTATTCCCGGAATAATTGCCAGCACAGCGTTTGACGTAATTGACACCAAAGCAAATAAGCTTACCGTAAAAATAAAAGACGGCTTTAAAAGCAACGATGTGCTGCAGCATTTTATACAGGCAGGCGTAAATATTGAAGCATTCAGCGAAATACTTCCATCACTCAATGATATATTCATCAACCTGGTGGAAGATACAAATGCAAAGACCCGTTCTTTTCAAAAAGTGGAATAATTCAGTCAAACCATAAACTACTAACTACAAACTTATATAATGAACAAGATAGCACTCGTTGCACGGAGGGAATTTTTAACACGTGTACAGAAAAAAACTTTTCTGCTTACCACTATCGGGCTGCCGCTGATTATTTTCGGCTTTTATGCAATGATCATTTATTTCTCCGTTAGCGCAGGCACCACTACTAAAATTGCTGTAACAGACCAGGCAAATATTTTCAACGGAAAAATAGAAGGCAAAAGCGACATCAGCTTTGATTTTTTAAAGAACGAAACAAAAGCATCGCTTGGCACCAAAGTAGAGAAAGGCGAATACGACAGTTATATTTTTATTCCTGCCGGCACAGATATTTTACATACCGATAATATAGAAATTGTTTCCGGCAAAAAAGTTGGATTAATTACCCGTGATCAAATTCAGGGAATCATCAGCGATCAGCTGCGCGAATCCAGAATGCTGGCATTCAATATTCCAAAAGCACAGTTAGACAGTGCACAGGCAGGCAGCAAATTAAATTTCACCATGCTCAATGGCAGCAACGATTCCGATGTTAAAGCCGAAGCCAGTATGATTACCGGTTATATAAGCGGCTTTTTAATTTATATCATTCTCTTTATTTACGGTGCCATGGTTATGCGCGGCGTAATGGAAGAAAAAGTAAGCCGCATTGCCGAAGTAATCATCAGCAGTGTAAAACCGTTCCAGCTAATGATGGGTAAAATATTTGGCATCGGTGCAGTAGGCCTTGTGCAGTTTATTATATGGATCGTACTCGTTTTCGGGTTGCAGATTTTAGTAGGCTTACTCTTCCCGGATATATTGCATCAAATGCAGGGTCAGCCGGTACAACCCGCAGGTATGCAGGCAGCAGAAGCAATAAAAAACGCATCAGAAACACCAGGGTTAATGCAGGGTTTAAGTCAAATCAATTTCCCCATGCTTATCGGTTGTTTTGTATTTTATTTTTTGGGTGGTTATCTTTTATATTCATCGTTATTTGCAGCAGTAGGCAGTGCTGTAAACGAAGACCCGCAGGATGCGCAAAGCCTTATGCTGCCTATCACCATGCCCATTATTTTCGGTATAGTCATCATGACAAAAGCAGTAAACGACCCCTCCAGTTCGTTAGCAGTTTTCGGTAGTTTATTCCCGCTCACTTCACCCATTGTAATGATGGCCCGTATTGCCCACGGCGTACCCGATCCGGTTCCATATTGGCAATTGGCACTTAGTATGATCTTACTCATATTTGGTTTTATCGGCACTACCTGGGTTGCAGCTAAAATTTACCGCACCGGCATTTTAATGTATGGCAAAAAAGTAACCTGGAAAGAAATGTGGAAATGGGCCTTTAGAAAAAGTTAATGCCCTCCGCCTCTGAAGGGGAACTCAAATGCAAGTGAATAAAAGAAAGATGAATGATTTTGATTTTATGAGCCCGGCTCAGGAATTTCATAGCATCGCCTCTTGCGTCGCACTCTTGTACGTTTAGATTATATATTGAACTTTTACCGCAGCGAAAATCGCGGCTTGCAAATAAAAAGCGAAAATGAAACAACAAATCATTTTCGCTTTTTCAATTCAATCATCGTTCATTATAAAATTTTCCCTTCTCCCCTTTCCCAATTGCCATAAATCACAGTTCTTTGCGCAATGTATAAGTTCATCAGGAATTTTCTTTTCCTTTTCCCAACAGAAGGCGTTCATTATTTCTCCATGAACATGCTGCGTTTTGCATGCGAAATCGGGTTCATCAAAAGCATCATTAAAAAAAGTTTTTCATTCAATCATCCTAAATTAGAAAAAGATTTATTCGGGCTGCATTTTAAAAACCCTGTTGGCCTTGGTGCAGGCTTCGATAAAAATGCACGCTACTTAACTGAGCTTGAAACACTGAGTTTTGGATTTGTAGAAATAGGCACTGTAACCCCACTGCCGCAAAGCGGCAACGATAAACCAAGGCTGTTCCGTTTACCAAAAGATAAAGCGCTCATTAACCGCATGGGTTTTAATAATGATGGTGTGGAAGTAGTGGCACAAAGATTAGCCAACTGGAAATTTAAACACGCAAATTCTGAACTCATCATTGGTGGTAATATTGGCAAAAATAAAGTAACCTCAAACGAAAGCGCATGGAAAGATTATGAAATCTGCTTCAATGGCTTATTCGATTTTGCAGATTACTTTGTTGTAAATGTTAGCAGCCCCAATACGCCCGGCCTGCGTGAGTTACAGGAAAAAGATTCGTTGCGCAAAATTCTTGCTCACCTGCAAACAATCAATCATTTAAAAGCAAAACCAAAGCCCCTGCTTTTAAAGATTGCACCCGATTTAACCAACGAACAGCTTAATGATATTATAGACCTTGCCTTCGAAGTAAAATTAGACGGCCTCGTTGCAACAAACACAACCATCAGCCGTGAAAAATTGCAAACTGAAAACAGTAAACTGCAAACCATTGGCGCAGGTGGTTTAAGCGGCAAGCCAGTAAAAGAAAGGTCAACAGAAGTGGTACAATATTTAACTGCAGGGTTGCAAAATAAAATTCCTGTAATTGCAAGCGGCGGTATATTTTCAGGTGTTGATGCAAAAGAAAAATTTGATGCAGGTGCAGCTTTAATTCAGGTATGGACAGGCTTTATTTACGAAGGGCCGGGCATTGCAAAAAATATTTGTAAGTCGTTGATGGGTTAAGTTGCGGGCTGTTTAAGTTCAGCAATGACCAAAAAGTACAAGTGTGCGACGCAAGAGACGATGCCATGAAATACAAAAGCTTGGTTCACAAAAATTATAACCAAAACATTTTAATCAATAACATAATCCTGAATGGAAAATTTATTAACCGTCGATTCATTAATCAGTCTTTTAACACTCACCGTACTGGAAATTGTACTGGGTATTGATAATGTAATTTTTGTATCCATCTTAATTGGCCGGCTCGATGAAGCTAAACAAAAACTCAATGCCCGCCGTGTGTGGATGTTCGCCGGTATCGCCGTACGCATAGGTTTGCTTATGACGCTTGGCTGGCTGGTAAACAATGGCAGCAAAGAATTATTCGGCTTTACCATCAGCGATACGCATTATGCATTTAACCTGCGCAACTGCATCATGTTTGGGGGTGGCATTTTTCTGTTGTATAAAACGGTAAAAGAAATTCACGAAAAATTAGAAGGCGATGAAGCTGCTACTGACATGAAAAAAAGTGCCGGCGCTTTTGGTGCAATTGTAGCGCAGATCGTGATAGTTGATATGGTTTTTTCGTTCGACAGTATCATCACTGCAATCGGCCTTGCCAAGCATGTTGAAGTAATGATCATCGCTGTTTCTATTGCAATGGTCATCATGTTTTTCTTTTCACAAAACATTGCAAACTTTATTGATAAACATCCTACTTTAAAAATGCTGGCGCTTTCTTTCCTGTTAATGGTGGGCTTTAGTTTATTCTTCGAAGGCCTGGAACCACTGCATCACAGCCATATCGACAAAACATATATTTACGTAGCTATGGCCTTTTCTTTTGCCGTAGAATTACTCAACCTGCGCATGGCCAAGAACAGGAAACATATTGTAAAACTCAACTCACCACGTTCAAATAAAGCAATAGAACATGATGATGATATGGCGCATTAATATACTGTAAATTTTAAGTATTGCTACAACATTTTTGAGCCAGCCGCAGGAACAGGAATGAAGCTTTTGTTGTGTCACTCACTTGTACGTTCTGATTATATATTGGGCTTTTTCCGAAGCGTAGATTGAAGCGAAAATTTCCAGCTTCATTAAAAACATTACCTTCAAACAGCTTAAATTATTCCATTCATCAATTCCATTTGTATGTCATTAAAAAGAAGGGATTTTATTAGCCTCTCAGCCATTGCAGCAGCCACCGGGATTGTTACAGGAATCGGTTCCTGTTCCTCGCCCGACAAGTCAAAAGAAACCGCAACAACTTCAGATAAACTGCAACCGGTCACAGCAGATGTAGTACCCATTTCTGTTCAGGAAAGAGAAGTCCGGATAGCAAAAGCACAACGCTTGCTCACCGAACAGAAAATGGGCGCATTGATCCTGGAATCCGGTACATCGCTGGAATATTTTACCGGCATCAGCTGGTGGCCAAGCGAACGAACCATGGCAGCCATCATACCTGCTAAGGGTGATATAAAATATGTTTGTCCGGGTTTTGAAGAAGCCCGTTTTCGGGAACTCATCAAAATAGGAAAAGAAGTGTTTGCGTGGCAGGAAGATGAAAGCCCTTATAAATTAATTGCCAATGTGCTGAAAGATGCAGGCATTCTTTCCGGCACCATTGCGATAGAAGAACGGGTTCGTTTTTTTATTGCGGATGGCATAAGAAAAGAAGCACCACATTTAAATTATGCAAGTGGCGATCCTGTAACCATCCCCTGCCGCATCATTAAATCTGCGGCTGAACTTGCATTGATGCAAAAGGCAAGTGACATTACCGTAGCTGCTATTAAAGTTGGTATCAGTCAGCTAAAAGAAGGCATGTCTCCCGGCGATCTTTCTTCCATCATCAATGATGCACAGGGGCAATTGGGCGGCGAGCCAGATTTTGCACTCTGCCTTTTTGGTGAGGCTTCTGCTTTTCCGCATGGCACTACGCAGCCAACAAAATTAAAGAAAGGCGATATCGTGTTAATGGATTGCGGATGCAAGGTGCAGGGTTATTGCTCAGACATTACCCGTACCACTGTATTTGGTGCAGAGCCTACCAAACGCCAACAGGAAATCTGGAACCTTGAACAGCAATCGCAGGCAGCCGGGTTTGCTGCTGCAAAAATTGGAACGCCCTGCGAAGAAGTAGACGCTGCTGCCCGCAAAGTTATTACCGATGCAGGTTTTGGACCGGGCTATAAATTGCCTGGCTTGCCGCACCGCACCGGTCATGGTATTGGTATGGACGGGCACGAGTGGGACAATATGGTAAAAGGCAACAAACAATTACTGGAGCCAGGCATGTGCTTTAGCATAGAGCCTACCATTTCTATCGTTGGTGAATTTGGTGTAAGGTTCGAGGATTGTGTGTACATGACTGCCGATGGCCCCAAATGGTTTTCACAACCCGCCAAATCTATTCATGAACCATTTGGTTAGTTGAAAATAAAAATACAAATCACGGGCCGTCAATGATGGCTCCTTTTTTTGTTCGCCAATATTAGTTTGCCCTAAAATTTTGCTATTGCAATAACATTTTTTTGGAACCAGGCAGAAGAACATGAATGAAGCTTTCGTTGCGTCGCACTCTTGTACGTTCAGATTATAACTGAGCTTTTACCTAAGCGAAGATTATGCGATATGAATGCATTATTAAAACATCTTGCTATTTTATATTTAGTTCAATCCTTAACCTTAATTTGATAAATGGTAGACCTCACGATCTTCCATTTATTTAACCTGTACAAAATGGAATTACTTAAAACACCCAGGCCGTATTTTATACTCCGCATAAAATTGATAGAAGAAGATTCTTCAAAGTATTTTGCAGGGCAGGAAATTTCTCCTACCTGGTAACCCAAATAAAATATTTGTGTAAGCATTTGATTATCGAAAATAAAATCATCTGAATTTGCCTGCAGATTAATCCTTTCAAGCACTTCTCTCGAAAAGGCCCGGTAACCGCTGTGGTACTCCGATAATTTTTCCCATATAATAAAATTTTGCAGTAGTGTAAGCACCCGGTTAAAAACATATTTATAAACCGGCATGCCATTTACAATAGCCTGGTCGCCCAATATCCTTGAACCTAATACCGAATGAAATACACCGTGTGCTATTAAATAAGCCATGGAAGGTATCAGCCTTGGGTTATACTGGTAATCGGGGTGCAGCATAATTACAATATCTGCATCAATTTTTAAGGCATACGCGTAACAGGTTTTTTGATTGGCACCATAACCACGGTTTTTTTCATGTTTTAAAATATGTTTTATACCAAGGGCTGCGGCTACTTCCAGCGTATTATCGATGCTGTTATCATCTACAAGCACCACATCATCAACCACATTAAAATCAATTTCGCAATAAGTTTTCTCCAGTGTTTTTGCTGCATTGTAAGCAGGCAATACCACAACAACTTTTTTTCCGTGGATCATGATCGTTAATAATATTATTCAGCGTTGTAAAATAACAAACCTTAATGTAGCGGTCAAAAGTTTTTAACCGATGATGGTGGCTTGACTATATTATTTAGATTTGACGCTGCTTTACAGCAAGCTTTTATATTTGTTTTACTGGTTTTGGAGGATGCAAAAGATGCCATTTGTGCGAACGATGAAGTGCTTGCGACGCAACGATGATGCTATGAAAAATAACAGCCGGTATTTATCAAATGAATTCAAAAAAATAACAGCTATAATCAACAGGCATGGGGAATAAAAAAGGAAGAGAAAAAAATAAGCAGCTACCTGTGCCACAGCATCTGCCTGAGCAAAAAAAGAATGCTGCTTTACCCTGGCTTATTTTAGCCGCAGCAGTTACAGTTATTTGTTTTTTCCCTATGCTGCAAAATGGTTTCACCAATTGGGATGATGACAATTATGTGCTGAACAATGCTTTGCTTCGTGGGCCTGACTGGGCGGGTATTTTTACACAGCCTGTGGCTTCGAATTATCACCCGCTTACCATTATTTCTTTGGCACTTAATTACGCTATTTCAGGAACAGGTGCATGGAGTTACCTTGCTTTAAATTTACTGCTGCATGTGCTTAATACCATGCTTGTTTTTACATTCATTTATAAAATCTCTGAGGGGAAAATTTTTGTAGCTTTTTTTACTGCACTTGTATTTGGCATTCATCCGATGCATGTGGAATCTATTGCATGGATTTCGGAACGTAAAGATGTATTGTACACTTTTTTCTTTTTGTTATCACTGCTGCAGTATTGGCGTTTTTTAGCCACAGGCATGCAAAAGAATTTATGGATTTGTTTTTTATTTTTTGTGTTATCGTTGTTGTCAAAACCCGCAGCTATTATTCTGCCCTTGATTTTATTTTTGCTCGATTACCTGAAGCAACGGCCTTTTAGTAAAAACCTTATTATAGAAAAAATCCCTTTCATTTTAGCTGCCGTTTTGTTCACGGTTGTTACGGTTGAAATTCAGTCTGCAACAGCTATTACAAGCCTTGATGTATACCCGCTATGGGTGCGTTTTTTCTTTGCCAGCTATACATCTGTCACTTATTTTATCCGCTTTTTTATTCCTTATCCGCAGTCTGCATTTCAGCCGTTTCCAGCACCGGGTAACTTAGGCTGGCTGGTTTATTTATCGC
>JANXWM010000159.1 GCA_025351145.1 Chitinophagaceae bacterium | reverse complement strand
CTGATTGACCTTGCAAAAAGCGACCTGAATTTCAAGAATGGCAAATGGCTTGGTTATCACGGCACACAAATGCAGGCATTGCTTATGTTCGATAGCGCAATACTTGCGCAAAGCATCACAGTAAGTTCTATGGTAGATCTTGGCGGTTATCTTTTTCCGCCACTGAGCATTGAAGTATGGGGTGGAAATGATCCCAAAAACTTAAAGCTGCTCAAACGCATTGTGCCCGAACAACCCACCAAAATGGAGCCCGGTTATTTGAAGGGTTACGACTGTGCATTTGCCCCAACCAAATTAAAATATATAAAAGTAATTGCCACAGCCGTTCCAAAATTGCCTTCATGGCATCAGGGAAAAGGCGATAAAGGCTGGTTCTTTACAGATGAAATATTTGTAAATTAACGTAGTGTTTTTTTTGAACCCAGCTATATATCTTTGGGCATCGCCGCTTGCGTCGCACTCTTGTAATTCCGGAATGGTTTGCAGCAACAGGCGCAACTATAAAGCCTTTTTCAATTCTTCAACCACCGCTTTGGTATTACCAATAAAAATATGGTTATCCACAATGGCAACCGGGCGTTTTAAAAAAGTGTATTCTTCCAGTATAAGTTTACGGTAATCTTTTTCTGTGAGTTGTTTTTCATTAAGCCCCATGCTGCGGTATTTCAATGCCCGGCGGCTGAACAAAGATTCATAACTGCCGGAAAGTTTTTTCATTTCATCAATCTGCGGGGCAGTTATTTTTTCTGTTTTAATATCCTGCAGTTCAGCGCCTTTTTTGGTGGCCTGTACTTCTTTTAAAATCGCCTGGCAGGTATCACAGGTGGCGAGATGATATATTTTCTTCATGAGATTTCTTGCAAAAAAACCAAATAATATGCAAATAAACCCGAACCCGGCAAGTTGTATTTTTCTCTTTCCTTCATTCGTAAACAATAAACAGCGGCCGCATGTTATTTTTGTGCGTCAACCTGCTGAATAATGGATCTGAATGTACAAGAGTGCGACGCAACAAAAGTTCAGAAGAATTACTTCAGCCTGGTTCAAAAAAATTAGAACAGCATTAAAATAAGTGAATTATGATTAAAACCGGCAACACCATAATTAGTATTTATACTGAAATGACGCCCAACCCAGAGACGATGAAGTTCGTAGCAAACAAATTGCTTTACCCGGGTAAGAGCGTTGATTTTATTGATGAAACAACTGCAGGCCCATCGCCGCTGGCAAAGGAACTGTTTAGTTTTCCCTTTATTAAAAGCGTGTTTATTGCGAGCAATTTCGTTACGCTTACAAAGACCGCAGATACCGATGACTGGCAGGATGTAATACCCGCAGTAAAACAATTTTTAAAAGACTATCTTGAAAACGGCGGCGCTGTAGTGAACGAAGATGAAGTTTCGAAAATGAGACAGGAGAGCAGCAATACAGTACATGCTGATGACGACGATGTGGTAAAACGCATAAAAGAACTGCTGGATAATTATGTGCGCCCCGCTGTAGAAATGGATGGTGGTGCCATACAATTTAAAAGCTATGATGAAGGTACGGTAAACCTGATGCTGCAGGGAAGCTGCAGTGGCTGCCCATCATCTATGATTACTTTAAAAGCTGGCATTGAAGGCATGATGAAACGGATGATACCCGAAGTAAAAGAGGTTGTAGCAGAAGCTGAATAAACCGGTCCCGATAATAAATACAAAACCTGCACGCTGTATGGCATGCAGGTTTTTTTGTGGCGCAACCGTTAAAAGAAAAATTGCTCTTTTACAACTTTACCATCTTTTACATCATACACCCCAATCTCCTCCATATTCATACGGCCCTGCCCTTTCATGGTAGCGTCCAGAATAATGGATATGGCAAATTTATTCCCTGCAATTACGGGGTCGCTTACCGAGCCGCCATGAACTTCTTCCAGCATGCTTTGAAAGTGATGGCCCTTTGCAACAATCGCATCTAAACCAGTTGCGGTTTGCAGACCCTGGGTATGTTCGGGCTCTACACTTACTGCATCTTCGCTAAAAAGCTCTTTTTGTGCGCCTTCGTAATTGCCCATACGGCAAAGCTCAACCAAACGGTTGGCAACTTCCTGTGTTGTCATAATAGTAAAGTTTATTGATTAATTTTTGAGTGAGTAATTTAGAATTTTTTTTATAAGGATTTACGATTATGTGATGAACGAAATATTAAATCTTTTAATACCGGCAGCAGCATAAATGGCATCGGCTGTTGCGTCGCAATCCGTTCATCGTTCCACTTTCAATTGAGCTGCGCACAACGTATCTAAGCGTAGCAGAAGAAATGCCCAAAATATTGTCAGTTGCAAATATCCTTTGCAAACCCGTTCTGTAACGTATCTTCATTGCATGAGTTTCCAGGAAATCTACCACCAGTTTATTACCGGTATGCAGCAAACATCCTGGCTTGAATATATTGCCGTGTTCACAGGTATTGCCAGTGTTTGGTACAGTAAAAAAGAAAACATACTGGTTTACCCGGTTGGTTTAATAAACACCATTATCTATATCTGGCTTTCAGTAAAAGGCCACTTGTTTGGCGAAGCGAGTGTAAATTTTTACTATACTGTAATGAGTATTTATGGCTGGATACTGTGGGCAAAGAAAACTGAACAGCATCAGCATGCTATAAATATTACAACTTCAAACTCAAAAGAATGGATGCAGCATTTACTATTCTTTGCTGCGTTTTATATTGCACTGTTTTTTGCACTTAGCTATATCAAAAATTCATTTGCTCCTGGCGCAATTCCCCGGGCCGATGCATTTGCAAGTGCTACGGCTTATACGGGTATGTGGTTAATGGCAAAAAAGAAAGTTGAAAGCTGGGTGTGGTGGATACTTACAGACTTTGCTTCTGTACCACTTTATTTTGTAAAAGGCTTTACTTTTACAAGCGTTTATTATGTTGTATTATTAATTATCGCCATATTCGGTTTAATGGAATGGATACAACGCGCCAAATTTAAACACCAATAGTATGAGCTATTTTGAATTAGTGAATGATGTTTCTGAATCAGATGTTGAATACCCTGTTCTGCCATCGCTTGCCAAAGAATTGGGTGAAATATATACAGCCATTCTCGAAGGTGAGCCAATGGTTCACCAGTTAAAAACATTAAGAAAGCAATACCCTGCGGTGCCCCAGATTTTAAACATGCTTTCCCTGGCTTATGTGCACAAAGAAGATTTTGAAAGGGCTTACCAGGTAAACCAAGAAGCCTACCAGCTTTTCCCCGATTATATTTTTGCAAGGGTAAACATGGTACAGGAATATCTTAATAAAGACGAACTGGAAAATGCTTCAGAAATTATTTACCCTGCATTAACCATTACAGAAGTTTTTCCTAAAAGAAAGAAAATTCATTCGGGTGAATTTATCGGTTTTCAAAAAGTAAGGGCACTTTATTTTGTAAAAGCCACTATGCCCGAAGCTTTTCTTACGATCATTCAGGAAACAGAAGAACTGCTGCATGATGAAATACTGCTGCTGCAGTTCCGGAGCCATATTATGGAAATGATTGACATGTACGACCTGGAAGAATTCGATATCATCAGCGATTATGTAGAGAAAGTAAACGATCATCTCGATGAGCAATATGGTTTTAATGATGATGAATTTGAGGATGAAGAAGAAGAAGATTTCGACAGCGATTTTCTTGAACTGCATGGCTTCGAGCCCAACGAATATGATGAAGAAATACAGACAGATGAACCTCCTTCCTTCTTTTTCCCCGAAGAAATAAAAGCACTTTACGAATATGATTTTGATCTGCCCCAAGCCGCAGTTGAAACCCTGCTTTCGCTTCCCTTAAGAGAACTTACAGATGATTTGTGCGAAGTGTTGAATGATGCCGTACGCCGTTACGAATATTACAGCGCCGATGACGATGAAATAATAAAGACACTTTTCCCCTGGCACGCCATGAACCTGCTTAAAACCATTAATGCCGAAACCGCCGTACCCGTTATGCTCAATTTTTTAAAGCAGGGCGAAGAGCTGAACGAATTTTATATGGGCGACCTGATTACAGAATCCCTGTGGCAAATGTTTTACCCTTTTTGCGCCGCCAATAAAAATGAATTGACCGAATTCTTAATGCTGCCAAAGATTTATGCGTTCCTAAAACTCCCGGTTACACATGCTTTTACACAGTTTTCGTTGCACAATGAAGAACATAAAACAGAGGTATCCGGCATACTTGGCCAGCTCATTAGTTTTTTCCTCGAAAGAAAAGATGATGATGATTTTATGGACCCCACTTTTATGGATATTCTTTGCGAAGAAGTGATAGATGGTGGTTTTGCAGAATTAAAACTCCTCGTTAAAAATATTTTCGACAATAATTTAAACGATGACTGGAACGAAAATTATAAAGCCTGGGAAGAAGAATATAATAAAGTAGGTAAAGAAGAATATCCCAAAAAATTAATCCTTAACTGGAAAGAACTGAATACCGAAATGGAAGAAATATTTGACGGTGAATAAGCTCTTTAAAAATTGCAGCAATGTAATACCGGCATTCGTTTTCATAGCATCGCCTGTTGCGTCGCAAGCACTTCATCGTTCATATCAACGGGCATCTTCAGCATCATAGTCAGTTAACCTTATACAATTCCGGCTTCTTGTAAAAGCATACAGCATGCAACTGAAAAAGATCGTAATTATTGGCCCCGAAAGCACCGGCAAAAGCACTTTGTGCAAACAGCTTGCAGGGCATTATAACACCCTTTGGTGCCCGGAATATGCAAGGGAATATTTATTAAAATACGGCACAGCATATACTTACGAAAGCCTGCTTACCATAGCAAAAGGGCACCTTCAACTGGAAGAAAAATACATCTTTTCATCTGAGAACAGGGAACCGTCAATGATTGATTCTGCAACTGTAAACTGTAAACCACAAACTGCAAACAACCCCCTTCTTTTTATTGATACCGATATGTATGTAATGAAAGTGTGGTGCGAATATGTTTTTGGCAAATGCCACCAGTTAATACTCGATAACATTGCGGTGCGCCAATACAATCTTTACCTGCTCTGCGATATTGACCTGCTCTGGGTAAAAGATGAACTGCGCGAATACCCTGATGAACAACCCCGCAGGGAGCTGTACCAGATTTATAAAGACATCCTCATTAATCAGCAAACACCGTGGGTAAACATTAGCGGCAATTACGAAGAAAGGTTACAAAAAGCAATTAATGCAGTGGAAGGTTTTTGTATTAAAGCCGGCTAAAATGATACATCCTTCGCTTTGCTCAAAAATGTTCCAAACCCCGCCTCAGCGGGGCAAGCTGTACAAGAGTGCGACGCAAGGAACGATGCCATAAAAAGCTTATGCCCGGTACAAAAAAATTATTAATCTGGTTTTACAGAACGGTTGAAAGGCAGCTTTAACTGTTCGCCAATATTCTCGTCGTTGCAGCCCTGCAGCATATCTAAACCATAGTGCAGTTTTGTGGGTTCGGTTATAAGGTAGGTGCCAAAGAGTTTATCCCACCACGAAAAAATATTGCCGTAATTGCTATCTGTTTCAGGGCGTTTGAAGTGGTGGTGTACGCGGTGCATATTGGGCGTTACAATTACGGTGCGCAAAGCTGCAT